>NZ_JANSHN010000022.1:0-59141 GCF_047461655.1 Synechococcus sp. W55.1 | reverse complement strand
CCTTGAGGTTGCTGGGGAGCTGCCTCTGAGAAGCGGAAGCAGGGGGCCAATGAGGGCAAGATGAGAGGCTAGGGAGCGACGACATAGCAATCTTGGGAGAGGCGCTCGTTGCCTCCCCACTTTGCCAGCTTGCTTCCGCCGCAGGCAGGTATGAAGACCGGGCTTGAGACCCGGTTTTTAGGTAAAACTCCCTGAGTAAAAGTTCTCAATAGAAACTACCAAAGTTACTGCAGGAGCTGGGATCCCAATTTGGGAAGCTTGCGAACCCTAAATGCCTGGGGACTTGCTGGGTGGGCTTTCTTCGGCTACTGCTTGCCTGCGTCGATCCCCGATGCCGCAATCACCACAGCATTCCGGTCGCTTGAAGTCGTCCCAATGGATGCAAGCCCGGCAGCCTTTCAGCATTTCCGGCCAGCGCTCCCGAATCAACAGTTGCCGCAGTTTGACTTCCCGTGACTCCTGAAAGGGGTGTTGGAATTGATCCATAGCTATTGGGTTTCCCAGCTCTCTTATCTGGTATAAAAGCAGATTTGAGTTTGGGATCGAGAAATATCAGTATAGCTTAAGGTTTGTGGTGGCCCAATCTTTTTTGCCAGTTTAAGACATTCGAGACAGACCAATCTGCTTTTATTCATCACCTTGGGAAAAGATCTACCAAAAAATGTAAACAGGTCATATAAAACTTAACTCATTTTTTCTCCGCTTAAAACAAAGGTGGGATCCAATGCCAGCAGCATTTGAGTCCGACCGCGGTGTTCCAGGCGGTTCACCGCCGATTGAATCACCTCCACATGATGAGCCCGCACAGCGGCCAGGCCGGCAGAAAGGCCGTAGAGCCCATCCAAAGAGTTGGTCGTCGCCACGACCCGCCCGTTGGGGCTGAGATGGCTCCAGCAGGCTTCCAAGATCTCGCGTAGGGGGTGGCCTCCCTCAATGCAGATGCGATCCGGTGCCGGAGAAAGGTGTTGCAGACAATCGGGGGCAGTACCTTGAATCACCTGCACGTTGGCGAGGCCAAATTTCCGGCAATTGCTCTCGATCAGGCTGACTACCTCGGCATCTCGCTCGATGGCAATCACGCGAGCTTTGGGGCATAGAACAGCCGCTTCAATGGCAATTGTGCCGGTTCCGGCGCCGATATCCCACAGGCAGTGGTTCTCTCCCAGGCGCAACTGGCTTAGCACCAACACGCGCACCTCACGAGGGCTCATCGGAATCCCTGGGATGCGTTCAAAGGCAGAGTCTGGGATCCCTGGGGTGCGGTAGGGCCAAGAGAAGGCGGCTGACATGGGTAAAGTACCGTTGCAGAGGAAGTTTGTCTATACATATCCCTCAGCATAGAGCGAATGCTCAACAGGCCATCTCCAACCTGATAGGGGTGCCGCTTCTCCCGCCCAATCATTGCCCAGATGGGCACCACAAACGCCCTCTGAGCTCAACGGAGTGGTTGGAGCAATTCCCAACCGGCAAAGCTGCAGTCCAAAACCAAAATGATCCTGCCCCCTTGAGGAATCGAGTTGGACACTAGGGAAGTTCTGGAGACAAGCGGGATCCCTTTTACCCAAGAGCTCATTTTGCGCCGGATGTAGCTGGTGCTGCCGGAAAAAGTTGTAGTTGGGGCAATGTTCAGTACAAGAGGATCTTAAGAACGTTTCCTTGAACTGGAGCCTATCAAACCATCCATCCAAAGAATAAGCTTTGCTCGCAGATACAGCCAAATCTCATCATTTGCCCGCAACAGGAATAGAACATATAGGCTCAATACGACGAAAACACACAGGTTCCCTAAAAAAGTGTAGGTTTGGATAATTTGATCGGTGCTCCAGCCAAAGTCGTAGTTTAGGCGGTTCATATCCCCCCTGGCATCTCCTTGGCCGCCCAACAAAGTTCCCCAGGGAACCTCGGCCAATCCCAGTCTGATGCTGTGCCATTCCCAAAAGCTTCTCCACAGGCTGCTGCTCGCGATCCCCAGCACGACAAATCGCAAAGAGTCCCATCGCCAACGATCTGGCAGGGGAAAATAAAAGCTGGCCATCAAAAAGGTGCTGAGATAAAACTCCCCTCCAACACCACCAAAGGTAATCAACAGATCCTGAGTGCGATTGGGCATCAGCCAGGTCATATAGAACTGGAATAGGGCAAGAAGAACGGCCAGCGCCTGTAGCCATCTCATCTGCTCCTGGCGGGCTGACCAGAAGAGTAGAATCAGTAAAAAGAGGATTCCAAAATACACAAAGGGATCCCTCTGGGAGCTAACGCTTGTCCAGCCGATGGGCAGAGGCAAAGCCCGATACCCGCTCCACCAGGCGATGGTGGCATGGCCGAGCTCGTGAATCCAAATGTGCCAAGGCAAATGCAGCAACCGCAATAAGCCGATGTTGTTCACCATCAGGGCCACCGCAAACGCAGCCGGGTAAGCCCAAGCGTTGACTGCCCAGTTATCGAAGGAAAACCGATCCCAACGCTGCCGGGATCCCAGCTTTAGGCTCTGCCGCCAGAGCAAACGTGAGCCGCGGAAAGCGCAAATTTCCACTTGCTCCAGCCGTGGGATCCGCAGTTGCTTCAAGATCAGAAACAGTTGGGCAGCGGCAACTTGGGGGGAGAGCGCAGGCTGGTACAGGGATCCCAGCAGGTGGACGTGCAGGGTCTCGTCGGCAAAGTCTACTCGGGCACACCAGCGACGCCGCAGCAGCTCCATCCGCACAACCTGCACAATCGACTGGGCGTGTCCAGCTCGGGCCAGGGTTAGGAGATCCGGTGGTTTGGGCATCCCAAGATACCTCGCCGGAGAACAAGCAGGAAGAAGAAGGGGCGAGCCTCTACCCATCATCCCCCAGCCCTGCAGGCAAGAGCGGAATTGCGCTCCTTCCCAGGCTGCTCCGAGGGCAGGTTGGTATAGTTGAGGGCAGCAGGTGTGGGGAGTGGATGGAAGGTCATGCCTGAATTCGGCAAGCCGAGGTCAAGGCGGATATGGGGGGCGATGCTGCTGTTGAGCTTGGCGGGAGCAGGACTGTTTCCCCCTCCCTCTGTCCAGGCCCAGACGACCACAATCCCAGGGTTATCTCGCATCGACCGCTGGCACTACGACCCTCAGCAGGGGCGGCTGGAAGTCAATACACAGGGAGAGGTGCGGCCTTTCCTGTTTGTTCTGCAAAACCCCCCCAGAGTGGTGCTGGATTTTCCCAACACCCGCTTCGGACGGGAGCCCCAGACCCAGACCTTTGCAGGCCGTGTCGCCTCTGTGCAGATTAGCCAGCTTACGGATACCATCACCCGTTTTGTGCTCTATCTGCAGCCGGATCAGCCCCTCAGCCTTAACCACCTGCAACTGCTCACCGCCGGCCCCTCCCGCTGGGCCGTTCAATTCACCCAGGCCGCTCCCCCTTCGCCGCTGTTTCCCCCCTCATCTGCCGGCTCATCAGCTCCCATCCCACTGCCCCAGAGCCAAGCTGTCGGATCCCCCCCACCCCTGCCTGTCTCCCGCTCCGGCCATCAAATTTTAGAGGTATCCCCGCAAGCAGAAGGCTTTTTCATCCGTACCCAAGGCAGCCCCTCCACCACGGTGCGGCGCATCCTCGATCCAGATCGGGTGGTGGTGGATTTTCTCAACACCACGCTCAGCCCTGCCCTCACCCAGCGAGTCTACATCGTCAACCGTCTGGGGGTTGCGCGGCTACGGATCGGGCAATTTGAGCCCACCATTGCTCGGGTGGTGCTGGATGTGGATTCCTCCGGTGGCGATTGGGAAGCCCGCTACGACCCACAGCGGGGTGGGATCTGGATCCAGCCTGCCGGGGGTGCTGCCCAGGCCAGCCTTCTACCCGAGGTCAGCTCTGCCAACAGCAGTGGGCCGCTGGCGACGTTGCAATCGGTTCAGCTCCAGGGCAACCAGTTGATCATCAGCGCCGATGGATTCATGTTCTACCGGGCCGGCTGGGATCCCGAGAGTGGCGGCTACCGCATCAATGTGGCGCCGGCGCGCCTGCCCCAGTCTATGCCGGATCCCGGCTTGCCGGTTGGAGGGCCGGTGGAGCGGATCCGCTTTGTCCAGGAAGATGCCCGCACGGTCAGCATTCTGGTGCAGCCCGCCGAGGAGTTCAATGTCTTCGAGCCCAACCCCGGCCAGGGATCCCGCCGCATTACCTTGGAGCTGCGACCTCTGAATGCTCCTCCACCAATACCTCAGCCGCAGACGCCCGGCCCTGCCTCCCCTTCCACCCCCCAATCTCTGAACCGGACGGTCATTGCCATCGACCCCGGCCACGGGGGACGGGATCCCGGTGCCATCGGGGTGGATGGGATCCAGGAGAAGGACATCGTGCTCTCCGTTGCCCACCAGGTACGACGACTGCTGCAGGAGCGGGGGTACGGGGTGGTGATGACCCGCACCGATGACCGGGAAGTGCTGCTGCAACCGCGGGTGGATATGGCCGTTCAGGCCAATGCTGCCCTGCTGGTGAGCATTCATGCCAACGCCCTGGATCGCTCCGGCATTCACGGCATCGAGACCTACTACCTGCGACCCGATAGCGCCGAGCTGGCCGCCATCTTACACCGCAGCTTGGTCAGGGCTACCGGCGCTGCTGACCGGGGGGTGAGACGGGCCCGCTTTTTTATGGTGCGGGAAACACCTGTGGGTATGCCCTCCGTGCTGCTGGAGTTGGGATACGTAACCAACCCAACCGAAGGGCGAAAATTGGCTACTGCCGAATATCAGGCTATTTTGGCGCGGGCCATTGCCGATGGCATTGAGACTTTCTTGCGCAGCCGCTAGCCGTTCGGCTGAGCTTGTTGGTGTTGATCACAACTGAATCCAGTTGATCTCACAGGGAAGGCGTCGCCGAGATCCTTGAAAGCAGGGTAGGATACAGCAGCTTAGGCCAAGGTGTTGAGGAGAATGGAGCATGCGGTGGGAGTGGGGATCGGATCCGGATCCCAGTTGGCCAATTGGGGTGTTTGACAGCGGCTTGGGCGGGCTGACGGTTTGGCGAGCTTTGCGCCGTCGGCTCCCCCACGAACGGCTCATCTACTTCGGCGACACGGCACGGGTACCCTATGGGGAACGCTCGCCAGAGGAGATCCTGGCCTTTGTGCGGCAAATTCTGACGTGGATGCAGGCGCAGCCGGTGAAGCTGGTGGTGATGGCCTGCAATACCAGCTCGGCCTTGGCCCTAGAACAGGTGCGGCAGGAGTTTGCCCTGCCCATTCTGGGGTTAATCCTGCCCGGCGCCCAGGCAGCACTGGCCCAGGGATCCCGCATTGGGGTGCTCGCCACGGTGGCCACGGTCAAGAGTCGCGCTTACTCAAAAGCCATTCAGGAGTACAGCGCTCTGGATCCCAAACGTTTTCCATACCCCGTTTACTGTTGGGAGCAGGCCTGCCCTGAGTTCGTCCCTCTCATTGAAGCCGGATGGCTGGATAGCCCTGCCCTGCGACAGGCGGCTGAACGCTACCTGCAACCGCTGTTGCAACAGGGGATCGATACTCTTGTCTATGGCTGTACTCACTACCCCCTGCTGGATCCAATCCTGAAGCCTTTGCTGCCGTCCTCGGTCAAACGGGTAGATCCAGGGATGGCGCTGGTGGGATCCCTGGCCCGCGAATTGAGTTTGTGGGACTTGCGTCGCCCCTTGACCGCTGCTTGGGGAGAACCCCACCGTTTCTACGTGAGCGGGGATCCAGAGCGGTTTGCCCAGTTGGCCGCCCCTTGGTTGGGCTTTCGGCCCCAGGTGGAGCGGGTGGAATTGCCGGCTTTCCTCCGTCCCTGAACGCCTCTCTTCTTGGGGAAAAGATTGGGGGCCCCTCAACGGGTCATCACCTGCAAGGGGAAGCGCTCCGCCAGCTCCCCCTCCACTTTGGGAAGCCATTCCTCTTGGAACACCCACACCTGCCCCTGCTGCACGCGGCCATCGGGGTTTTGCGTCAGCTCCAGCCAATACACGAATTGGTTTCCCCGCAGCACCACCCCTTGGATGGCAAGGGCCAAGGTATAGCCCGGACTGCTTGCCAGAGCTTCTGGGGACGGGTAGCGAATCACCTCCACCGCCTGATCCAGATCGGCGGCGATCTCCGGCCCATAAACGTCGCGAATGGCTTGAAAGAGGTCTTCTGCCGTCAGTCCTTGGGGGCGAAAGAACGTCATCCGCTCCGAGCGAATCGTCTCCCGATCCAGCGGGTTGATGATCCGTCCTGGCGGAGCCACCGAGGCCAAGAACGTAAAGCGGGATCCATCCGGCTCCACTCGGTTGATGTTCAGGGTTTCGCCCGGACGGGGCCGCAGCACAGGATTGTCCCTCACCCAGGCCGCCACCTGATCCGGAGATTGCCCAGGGATCCCCCAAGCTGCCAACTGAAGGCCCGTCGCCCAACAGGCCATTGCCAAACCGGTTCCTTGCACCCAACTACCCCAGAGAGCCCTTGTTTGCTTTACACCCAAGACCGGCCAGCGATCGCAACGCACGTTCCCATTCCTCCGGGCGAACAACACAAAACTGAAAGAGATCAATTGAGGTAAGAGATCAATTAGGCGGGCATGGGCAGAACCATCCTCGATGCAAGCGCCCAACAGTCTTGCCCTTCCCCACTGTATCTGAAGATGTCGGTGCGCCTGTTGCGCCTGAGCGCGAGCATCACGGCCAATAGCTGCAAGGATCCCTCGGCAAGATACGCAGATCCCCGGCGGCTTATCCGCCAAAACGTAAAAAGTATCTTAAGATCAACGGTAAGCAAATCTCATACGCACTAGGTCAGCACCTCAGGAGGTAACCGATGGCTCTCGTTGCAATGCGGACGCTGCTGGATCATGCCGCCGAACATGGCTACGGCATTCCTGCCTTCAACGTCAACAACATGGAGCAGATCCAAGCAATCATGCAGGCAGCCCATGAAACCAACAGCCCCGTTATCCTGCAAGCCTCTCGAGGGGCACGCAAGTATGCGGGCGAGAACTTTCTGCGGCACCTGATCCTGGCTGCAGTGGAGACCTACCCCCACATCCCCGTCGCCATGCACCAAGACCACGGCAACAGCCCGGCTACCTGCTATTCCGCCATCCGCAATGGCTTCACCAGCGTCATGATGGATGGATCCCTCAAGGAAGATGCCAAGACCCCGGCCAGCTACGAGTACAACGTGGCCGTTACCTCCGAGGTGGTGAAAGTGGCTCATGCAATCGGGGTGAGTGTGGAAGGGGAACTGGGCTGCCTGGGATCCCTGGAGACGGGCCGTGGGGAAGCGGAAGATGGCCACGGTGCGGAAGAGGCGCTCAGCCATGACCAACTCCTCACCGACCCCGACCAAGCGGTGGACTTTGTGGAGCGAACTCAGGTGGATGCGCTGGCCGTAGCCATTGGTACCAGCCACGGCGCCTACAAGTTCTCCCGTAAGCCCACCGGCGACATTCTGGACATGGAGCGCATCGCCGAGATCCACCGCCGCCTGCCCAACACTCACCTGGTGATGCACGGTTCCTCCTCCGTGCCCAAGGAGCTGATCGACATCATCAACGAATACGGCGGCTCCATTCCCGAGACCTACGGTGTGCCGCTGGAAGAAATTCAGCGGGGCATCCAAAATGGGGTGCGCAAAGTGAACATCGACACCGACAACCGCCTGGCCATCACGGCTGCCGTGCGTCGCGCCCTGGCCGAGAATCCGAAAGAGTTTGATCCCCGCCACTTCCTCAAGCCTTCCATCAAGGAAATGCAAAAAGTCTGTGCTGAGCGCTACATTGCCTTCGGCTGTGCTGGCCATGGCACCAAAGTTCCGGTGGTTACCTTGGATGAGATGGCGGCCAAGTATGCTTCTGGAGCTTTGGCGGCTCAGGTGAAGAAGACCGTTGCGGTCTAGTCCCCACATCCTGCAAGAACTCTGGAATGCTTGCCGGGGCGCTTCCAGGGTTTTCCTTGGAGATCAGCTAGGTCACTGGACTCAGATTGGACAAATAAGGGGATCCAGCTGGGATCCCCTTTTGCTTTGGAGGAACTTGATGCGTTTTGGGGGTCAGGCAGCTTTTGCCGCAGAACGTTTTTCCGTCTCAATTTGATGGTTCAGCAAGGCCAAGCTCAGGCGATCCAACATTTCCAGGTCGGCCTCAGAGTAACGCTGCCGAAAGAGCAGCTCGTTGATGAGGTTCTCTTGACTTAGGCTGAGAAAACTGCTGCGGAACACCTGCTCCACGATTTCTTGGATGCTGGAGGGCAGAGTAACAGAGTCAAGACTTGTATTCATGGCTGGTTCTGTTTGAGAGATGGTTTTTGAAGGGAGAAGACTATCTTTGCCAAGAGGTGAGGTAGCGCTGCTCGATGTCCTGCAGGGAAAGATGGGAAGCCCTGGGCCGCGGCTCATTCACGGAGGAGACATCGTTCTGCCACTTGAGGGATACTCCCAGCAGTGCTCCCAAAGAGAAGCTCTCGCTCAATAGGGCTGCTATGCGGTAAGTACGGTAGTCCAGGGTTAGATCTTCACTGACTTGCATCTGTGTTTCCTCCGTATTTCTAACGTTCATGCCCCTATCATAGCCTCGAGATCAGTGGAAGTACAGAGAAACATCGAGGATTTGCGTAGGCAATTTGTAGTTTCTTCTACGCGATTTGGCGGATATCGGTGGGATCCCAGGGGTCTTTGGGGCAGGTTCAGGGTTGAGTCAGGGATCCCAGCCCAGCAGAGCGGAGATTTCCGCAGCCAGGGTGGCCGCGTTGAAGGGTTTGCTGATGAAGCCATTGGCTCCAAGCTGAGCAAGAGAGGCATCCTGGGGATCCCGGACTTTGGCGGTTAGAAGGATCACGGGGATCCTTTGGGTTTCCGGCAAAGCTCGTAAATGGGCCAAGGTGGTGGGGCCATCCATCCCCGGCATCGTCACATCCAGCAGGATGGCCTCGGGTTGCTCTCGGATAGCGATTTGGATCCCTTCTGGGCCGGATCCCGCCGTTAAGATCTGCCAGCCGACCAAGTTTTCCAGGATCAGTTGGGTCATTTCCCAAATATCGGGTTCGTCGTCGATGATCAGCAGACGATGGGTCATGTTGTTTCAGCCAAGAGTTGGTGTACCCGTTCTTGGAGTTCTGTCGGACTGATGCGCCCTTTGACGTAGATTTCGGTAACTTGAGATTGCCAGCGGATACGCTCTGGGTGCTCCACATCGCGGGCCGTGTAGATCAAGACGGGAATGGGCTTGGCGGGAGGATTCCTGTTCAGCCAATCCAGCAGGGCAAACCCCTCGTCGCCAACCAGTTCCAAATCCAGAATGATGAGATCCGGTCGTGAGGCTTGGCAGTGACTGATGGCACCGGGAACCGAAGCAACCACCACAAACTCTGTATTCTCTCGCTCCAGCAACAGGCTGAGAACATAAGCAAGACTGGGATCATCCTCAACGATCAACACCTGCTGCGACATCGTTTGCTCCTGGGCAGAGCTGGGAAACCAACAATCTGCGCAAGCCTTGAAAGGCTTTTGCCCAGGGTAGCGAGGGAGAAGGGTAAAACTGGGGAAAGTTAGTCGGTGTTTTCGTTGCTCACAAAGGCCGACCCATTGGCCTGGGGTTCGGGCGATTCCAGCGCGTATTTGAGCGCATGCCAGGCCAGGTTGGCGCATTTGATGCGCACTGGAAATTGGGCTACCCCTTTCATGGCGTTCAAAGCCCGTTGCTCCCGCGGGAACTCTTCGCCACCGCGCATCATGGCTTGGAAGCGCTCCACCAACTGCAGAGCTTCGGGGATGGTGCGCCCCCGCACCGCATCCGCCATGAGATCGGCAGAAGCCAGGGCAATGGCACAGCCTGCCCCCTCGAATTTGATATCGACAATCCGCTCCTGGCTGGGATCCAGTTGCAAGGTGAGGTCGATGGTGTCGCCGCAGGAGGGGTTGTGGCCGCGCTGGTGGCGGTGGACGGGATCCACTCTGCCGAAGTTGTGGGGCTTTTTGTATCGCTCCAGAATGACTTGCTGATAGAGTCCGCGCAGGTTATCGAGAGGCATTGTTGCTCCTGGTTGGTCGCTGCTCTGGCCGGTCGGCAAAGGTCGGTAAAACGAATCAAGAGTTTTGGGCGGGCTGAAGGGTAGTGCAGTCACTCCAAAAATTAAGTTTGAAACATGCTCTCTGGCGCTCTGCGTCAACCCTCGCTACTGCTTGCCCTACAAGGAGAGAGGGGAGTTAGAGCACTGCTTCGCTGCGATTTGGAATGTTGTGCCCCCTTGCTGCTGGGAACAGCCATAACCTAGACATTCAGAATTTCTGGGAAGCAAGCCCAACTCGACCCATCCGGTCTTGATCTTAACCCCGTTCTTGGCAGGGTTGGGTCAGTAGAAAAACTCCTGCCAGCGCACGGGCTTGAGTTTACACATGTACAGCCAATCAAAAAAGTTCTTCAGCACCGTGGCTGCATAGCCGCGCCAGACCAGCCCGCCTTTCTCAGCAACAGCAACGCGGTTCCCCACCGTTACACAAACAAAAACCGTGGCCTGCGGTCGGTAGGGGATCAGAGGTTGGCCGCGGATAAGCCGCAGTAGGTTTTGGGCTGCAATCGGCCCCTGGCGCACCGCGTACACGCCGATCTTGGGCAAGAGGCGGGATCCCCAAACAAAGTCGGCGCAGTCCCCCACCGCCAAGATGTGCTCTGAGCCTTGCACCCGCAGGTATTTGTCCACGAGCAGGGCTCCCGTCGGCCCTGTTGGCAAGCCGCAGGTGCTCAACCAGCTCGGCACCTGGAAGCCACCTGCCCACAGGCGGGTCTGAGCTATCAACTCGGTGCCATCCGAGAGCCACACGTGCTCCGGCCCAAAGGCTTTCACCTGACATCCGGCCCAGATTTCCACCCCCAGATGGCGGATTTCCCTTTCCACCGCCCGGCGGAAGGGTTCCGAGAAGCCCTCGACCAGATGGGCCTGGCGATGGATCAAGATCAGCCGGGCTTGAGCCAAGGGGATCCCTGTTTCTGCGCTCATTTCCCGGCAAAGATCGTAGAGTTCCCCCATCAGCTCTGTGCCGGTACAGCCTCCTCCCGCTACCACAAAGGTCAGCAGGCCCGGCGTCCGATCCCCCTGGGCTGCCCGTTGCCAGCACTGCCGGATCCAGGTTTGGGCGGCCACCAATTGTTCTGCCGGTCGAATGGTAAAGGCATGTTGGATCCCATCGATGGGGCGCAACTCCCGGCCCACATTCACCAACAGATAGTCGTAGGCAAGAGTTTGGATCCCGGCTTCACTCTCCAGGGTCAGGGTTCGGGCTTCGGGTTGGATGTGGGTGACTCGCCCCGGCAAAAACTGGGCGCCGTTGGCTTGAATATGCTCCAGCAAAGGGATCCGCACCAGCTCCAGAGAAAACCGACCACTCAGCAGCCGCGTGGACATGCCTGAATTGACACTGTAGGGATAGGGGTTGATGGCGATCACCCGTGCCTGCCCTTTGAGCGCCCGCAAGGCGTCGATGGCTCCATAGCCACATCCGGCCAAGATCACAGTGGGCAGGGATCCCCTCATGGCTGGAGCGGGAACCGCTGGGGATCCCCGGCCGCCCATTCCAGGATGGAACCGGAATAGCTTTTGGCCTGCCGGCCCACGTGGGTTAAAACCACCGTGACCCAAGCGGAGCGAACCCCAGCTGTGCAGTAGGCAATGATCTCGGCTTCCGGAGGGATCCCGGCTTTTTGCAGGCGGGCGTGAATTTCATCGGGCGGCAATAGGGATCCCGCCGCATCCATCAGCTCCTTGTAGTAGAGATGCACAGCGCCGGGGATGTGTCCACCGCGCGCCTCACCATAGGGGGTGGCTCCCTTGTATTCTTGGGCTTCGCGACTGTCGAGGATGGCCACACGGTCGGAGCCAAGGCTGGCCCGCAGAGTGTCCCGGTCGATCTCCCACCGGTCGGTTCGCCGCACTACAAAGTCGCCCCGTTGCGGTTCGTCGGCGCTTTGTCGGGTTGTGGTCAGCACTCCCTCCTTCACCAGGGCCGGATAGCCCCCGTCCACCATGACTGCCTGGGGATGACCCAAGCTGCGCAACATCCAAACCATTCGTCCATCTTCTCCCCAGCCCCGCAGCGGATCGGCCACCACCACCACCGGACGCTCCCGAAACACGCCAATGCCTTGCAGCTTTTCGGTGAGAAGGGCATCATCTGCCAACAGCTTGCCGCTGTTTGCAGCCTCTGGTTGAGCAAACTCTGTCCAATTCACCGGAATTGAACCCTTGAGGATCCCGTCGGCTTGCAATTCCGCACCGCGTGCATCCAGAAGCGTTGCCCCTTGTTGGATGAGCTGGCTGGCGGCTGCAGGGCTGACTACCCAACCTGGCGTTGGTGTCATGGGTTGAGCTTGGATTGAAAGAACCTCAACCGCAAGATCCTATCCCACCTCTACAGGGGGAGTAGGTCGGTATGCGCTTCTTCCGTTTGCTTGGAGAGAAGCCGTTGCAGCCTCCCTCTGGCTTCGGAGAAGTTGGGAGCGATTTCCAAAGCCGAGCGAAAGTGTTCAATGGCCTGATCCAGCTTGCCTTGGCGGGCAAAGACGGATCCCAGACGATAGTGAGCTGCTCCATAGCTGCCATTGCTGCGAATGGCCCGTCGATAGCTGATCTCCGCTGAGGTCAAATCCCCCTTAATGCGCGACGCCTCTCCCATGCCAAAGTGAGCTTCGGGCAGATCTGGGTCTCCTTTCAAAGCCTGTTCAAACTGCTGTATAGCCTGCTGCAACTGTTGAGGCTGGATGAACTTGCGCCCAGAGGCATCCCGTTGTTTGGGGCCCAGGTAGGCTAGTCCAATGGCGGCCATCGCTTCGTGCAGATCGGGGGCCAGCTCCAAAGCCCGTCGGTAGTTCTTCACAGCTTCGCTGTATTGCTCTTGGCCTGCCAACACCAGGCCCAAACCGTAGTAGGCGCGAGCCTGCTGTCTTTTGAACTGACCATTGAAGACCACCTGGCTGAACTCTTGGCTGGCTTGAGCCAGATGACCTGCATGCACCATTGCCAAACCCAGATCCACCCGCACACCGGCTGCCAACTCAGGAGCGAGATCCAGGTTGAGAGCAGTTCGGAAGGCTGCGATTGCCGCTTTTAGCTGTCCTTTGCGCATCAGCGCTTGTCCCATCACAGCGTGGGCCAGGCCCAGGCGATCATTCAACTCCAAAGCAGCCCAGCAGGAGTCGATGGCCTCGTCCCATTGCCCCAGCTTGAGGCGAACTTGAGCAATGCAGAGATGAGCCTCGCTGAAGTGGGGATCCAGCTCCAGGGCCTTTTGTTGCTGGGCCAAAGCTTGTGCCCAGTTGCCCTTCTCTGCCCAGGCTTGGCCGAGCAGGCTGAAGATCTCGGCTTGAGCGGATCCCTGGGTGAGGGGCAGCGCTTCGGGCAAATGGATCAAGACTTCATCCGGCTGATGCTGGGCCAACCACTGCCGCGCCAGGGCCTTCAGGGTTTCCACCAGGTGGGTGTTGATGCCGCTCCAGTTCGGGTTCAGGCGTTTGGCCTGTTGGTAGTGGCTCAATGCCTCCTGCAGTCGGTTGGTTTTCGCCAACAGATGGGCCAGTTCAATGTGGGCCTCTACGTGATCTGGCTGTCGCCGCACAGCCTCCTGAAACCGCTCCACTGCCTCAGGAATTGGATTGGCCTGTAAAAAGGACAGCCCTTCTGTAAAGGGATCCTGGGATCCCTCTTCTCGCTCAAGGGTGTCATCGACACGCCGACCTTTCCACCCCAGCCAGCCCCCCCCTGCGGCCAAGATCAACAGCGGGATCCCCAGCCCCAGCGATCTGGCTCGGGCAGGAACATCGGCTTGCCCAAAAGAGCGCACCACCAACCCAGCCCCCAGTAGGAGAGACAAAGCCAGAGCTCCCCCCAAGAAGGGCCTTAGAGCAGGCCTGTGCAACCATTGATCAAGTGTCGGAAAGTTGGCCAGAACGTCGATAGGAGAACTGGGGCGAGCAGTTGTAGGCAGAGGGGTCGGGATCCCGTCTTGGGAAGGGGCATGGCCAACCGAGGCCTGGCTTGGAGCCGCTTCTGGCCAGCGCTCTTTCTGAATTTTGGGAACCGGTGCCCCCAGAGTTTTAACTTTGCGAAAATCGGAGTTGTGGTCGGGATCCACAACAGGTTTTTGGGCCTCCAGCACCTTGATCTCAGAAATCTTGGTGCCCGGTAATACAATCTGCGTGGCATCGGCACTGCTTTCCCCAGAGGACAAGTAGAAGACTTTTTTCCACTGCGGCTGTGTTTCCCCCTGAAGCCGACCGTACACCACCAGTTGGCTAACTCCCTGCACAGGCAAGCCCCCCAATTGGCTGGCAACTCGATGCAACACCATAGAGCGGCTAAACATCCCCTGCCGTGGGAGATCCACCATGAGGTAAAGGACATCTTGCTTCA
This sequence comes from Synechococcus sp. W55.1, assembly GCF_047461655.1. Classification (NCBI taxonomy): domain Bacteria; kingdom Bacillati; phylum Cyanobacteriota; class Cyanophyceae; order Synechococcales; family Synechococcaceae; genus Synechococcus; species Synechococcus sp. W55.1. The sequence continues at coordinate 44,793 of NZ_JANSHN010000022.1, read as the reverse complement.
GGGCCGAACGGGTTGGCAGGGGGGCCAGGGCCTTCTGCAGAGCCTTGATCAGGGTTTCCACGCTGCGAGCGGCAGATGAGTCAGCCATAAGGTTAGAGCTCATAAAGTTAAAGGGTGAAAAAGTAGTCTTGCAACAACTCCAATTCAAAAGGGCTCCACTTCTCTCGGCAAAAACGAGTACCCCCTCGCCAGAAGTCCAGGCCTCTGACCTCATCTTGCTGCCTCATTGTGCTCAATCTGCCAGAGTCCGTCAATATACTGAAAGAGCCTGTTACAAACGGGGCTGCCGGCCCATTCTGGGACGGAAGAGGTGGGTGTGGTCAGGGCTGTAGAGCCGCGAGCGGGCAGATCTGGAGCTTGACAAGCCTTTCAAGGCAGGGCTGACGAGATAGAGCACTGTGCGTTCTAAGCCGGCTTGCCGGGTGAGGGCGGCCATCTCGGCCAGGGATCCCAGCCAGATCTGTTCGTCCGGCCAACCCAAGCGATAACAAACGGCAACCGGGGTATCGGCGGGGTAGTGAGCCAGCAGATCTGCCTGCGCTTGTTCTACGTGGCGGGCGCTCAGATATAGACACAAAGAGGCGCGGTGGGCTGCCAGACTGGCCAGGGCTTCTGCTTCCGGTACCTGGGTGCGACCGCTGGCGCGGGTGAGGATAATCGTCTGTACCAACTTGGGTATGGTCAACTCCACCTGCAAACGGGCGGCTGCCAATTGAAAGGCGCTTACTCCCGGCACGATCTCAAAAGGGATCCCTGCCTCCGCCAGCCGGATCAGCAGCTCGTGCAGAGCGCCGTAAAGGCAGGGATCCCCATCCTGCAGCCGCACCACCCGCCGCCCTGCCTTGACCCGTTCCACAATTTGCGGCAGCAGCGTTTCCAGCGTGAAGGAGCGGGTGTCAATGGCCTCAACCCCAGGGCGACAATGGGCCAGCACTCCCTCTGGCACCAAAGAACCTGTGTAGAACACTACATCGGCTTCCGCCAGCAGTCTTTGCCCCCGCAGGGTAATCAGCTCCGGATCCCCGGGGCCAGCCCCGACAATGTAGACAGGCCACGACGTCGGTTCGCGCATTTGCTTGCTTCCTACCCCTTCAAGGGCCTCTTTGAAGATCCCTTTTCCAAAGTCTTTTCAAACTGGATTCCAAGGGAACTTATCTGGAGGCTCAAGCATGCAAGATCACGACAGGCACTCGCATCCCATCTTAAGGTACGTTCGGAAAGACTATTATCCCTACGTTGTTTTACCCCAGCCGATTGCTCTCCTCTTGAGGGGGCCAGATCTCCCACCTTGCCCGCCGGAGCCGGAGCCGCCACAGATGCCGGAGCGCCCAACGGAACCTGAACTACCTCGAATGCCGGAACGCCCTGTTAGGCCAAATCTACCCGAGCTACCCCAGCCTTTGATGGGCAAGCTGCAATCGGCATGGGCAACTGGTGCTGGTGCATAGAGCAGTCTAGTGTCCGGTGCTATACCCCTGATATCGCAATGCAGGTATCTAGAGATGGAAAAAGATCACTCGTTTTACTCATTGACATTGAAATTGATGAGCCATGGTTTCTTGAAGGTAATCTGTGTAGGCCAGCCCATACTGTGAATGATCCTAAGCAAAGTAAGCGTGATGCTTATCTAGCGGATAGAGGCTGGGTTGTAGTTCGGTTCTCAGAACGGCAAGTTTATGAAGAAAGTGAAAAGTGCATTAATCTCATCTTTTGCTTGGTTTCAGGTGTCTTGGGTGCATTAGATTCTAAACAGCCAGACTTATCATTTTCATTTCCAACGGACCACAAGAGATGGGGTGATCAAAGTGCTCTTAGTGAACCTAGATTTCCTCCTTCCTACTTTTAATTCCCAAGGTTGAGACTGGCCCTACCGGGATTGAATTGAGCTAACGCGCTGGTCCGAGACGCTGCTGCAGGATTTGTGCGGCCAGCAACACATCCAGGGGGGTGGTTAGCTTCAGATTGGATTCCTCCCCTTCGACGATGTAGACTGGCCAACCCAGCTTCTCGAATAGGGCTGCATCATCGGTTACCTGCCAACCCTGGGCCAGAGCCTCCCGATGGGCTTGCCATAGCATCGACAGGCGAAACCCCTGCGGCGTTTGCGCTGCCCACAGCCGGCTGCGTTCTGGGGTTGACTGAATTTGGATCCCTTTTGGGCCTGCCTCAGCGACTTTAATCGTGTCCTTGACAGGGATCCCCGCGATGAGACCATCCACCTGCTGCAGAGCGGCACTGCAGCGATCGAACAACTCAGGGGTAGCCAGGCAGCGGGCCCCATCGTGAATCAGCACCCGTTCCACCGTCCCCCACCCATAGAGATACTCAACCCCCTTGCAAACCGACTCCTGCCGCGTCGCCCCCCCTTGTAAAAGCTGCACCGGCGTGGACAGATCCATTGCCGCCAGGATCTGCTCGATGGCCGGCCAATCGCCGGGTTGGGAGAGAATGCCGATCCACTCGATGGAGCTGGCTCGATCCGCAGCCTGCAACGTCCAAGCCAAAATCGGCTGACCCAAGAGCGGCAGCAACAGCTTATTGACCGCAGCTCCCATTCGCTTGCCGCTGCCAGCCGCCGGGATCAGAAGGTGCATGGGATCCAAAAGCGCATCCAACCGGATCCCAGTGTACTGCTCAACTCAACCTTCCAACTCTCCCGAAGCAGTGACAAAGTCAGGGTAGGCAATGTTGCCGTGCTCGCCAATATCCAAGCCGGCCAACTCTTCTTCTGCCGAGACGCGCAGACCGATGGTGCCCTTCAAAATCAAAAACAAAGCCAGACAACAGATAAAAGACCATCCTCCCAGGGCAATAACCCCCAGAATCTGTACCGGCAACACCGCCCAAGTCACCCCCGCTTCCGCATGGGCAAACCACGGGATCCCTGCAGCAATGACCCCCCAAGCGCCGCACACCCCATGTACCGACACCGCCCCCACCGGGTCATCCACCTTCAAGGTGCCCTCGATAAACAGCACCGACAACACCACCAACACCCCGGCCACCGAGCCGATAAGGATTGCCCCCAAAGGATGAACAGTGTTGCAAGGAGCAGTAATGCCCACCAGCCCCGCCAGTGTCCCATTCGCTGCAAACGTCATGTCCGGCTTGGTAAAAATGGCCCAGGAAGTACAGAGAGCGCCGATGGCTCCTGCCGCCCCGGCCAAATAGGTATTGAAAGCAATCCAGCCAATATCAGGAATCGCTGCCGTTGTAGAGCCGGCATTAAAGCCAATCCAGCCCAGCCACAGGATCAACGCCCCCAACATGCCCAAGGGTAAGCTATGCCCGGGAATAGCCCGCGGCTCCCCATTGGGACCATACTTGCCCAAGCGCGGCCCCAACACCAAAGTTCCCGCAAAAGCTGCAGCCCCACCCACCAAGTGCACCACCCCCGACCCGGCAAAGTCAATGTAGCCCAGGTTTTCCAGCCAGCCGGCTGTACCACCGTTGTAGTCGGCAAACAGGCCATTCCAGGCCCAGCCCCCGGAAATCGGGTAGATCGCCCCAGAGATGACGATGGAGTAAATCAAATAAGCCAAAAAGCGGGTGCGTTCCGCCATTGCCCCGGAGACAATGGTGGCAGCGGTGGCGGCAAACACCAGTTGGAAACAGAAGAACGTGAAAGGCCAAGCATCGTTTTGACTGCCGGCTTCAGCTCCCTGTTGCCAGTTGAAAAAAAACCAGTTGGTGCCCAAAAAACCGGCCACATGGGATCCGAACATCAGCCCAAACCCCAAAAACCAAAAAGCACAGGCCCCGAAGCAGAAGTCCATCAGGTTCTTCAGGACAATGTTGGTAGCATTTTTAGCCCGCGTGAAGCCCGCCTCCACCATGGCAAAGCCCGCCTGCATGAAAAACACCAGCGCCCCGGCCACCGTTGTCCAGACGATGTCGGCATGGTATTGCTGAGTTTTCAGTAAGGTTTGTAGCTCAGCCCAAGCCTCGGGTGGGAGAGCCTGTTCCAGAGCCGTGAGATCCGTCTGGGCCAGAGCAGGCGGGGCAACCAAACTTCCCAACCCCAGCAAAGCTCCAACCCCCAGCAGGACTTTCCCCCCTGTCCTCAAACCCAAAAGGATCCCCTGCCGAAGACGAGAGAAAACAGTCTCACCTATCTGACTTTTCATCTCGATTCCAAGTCCATTCCAAGTCCCACACCTCGATTTTGAGCTATTTCTCCCCTCCTACCCGTAACCACCTACACCAATGCCACCAAATACATCAGCAAGCCATAAAAGAGAGGGCCAGCCCTGACCCCCTCTCTTGATTTTCAGTCCCGTGTCGCTCAGATCCGACAGCCTCCCGTCGAACCGAGCGCAACAGCTCAAGCTCCCTCCACCTCGGTGGCAGCAATGACAAAGTCAGGGTAGGCTATGTTGCCGTGCTCGCCCACATCCAAACCGGCAATCTCTTCCTCGGCGCTGACGCGCAAGCCAACAGTTACCTTGAGGATTAAAAACAGGATTAGACAGGTGATGAAGGGCCAGAGGAAGAGAGCGAGAGCGCCTACCACCTGCACGCCGAACTGTGCCCAGGTAACCTCTGAATTGGCGTGGGCAAACCAAGGGATCCCTGCTGCCAACACCCCCCAGATACCACAGGTGCCATGCACGGAAACCGCGCCCACCGGGTCATCAATTTTCAGCGCCGTATCCAAAATCACCGCGGAGAGCACCACGAGGATTCCGGCCACCAAGCCAATGATCAAGGCCCCCAGCGGATGAACTGTATTGCAAGGGGCAGTGATCCCCACCAAGCCGGCCAGGACACCGTTGGCGGCAAAGGTCATATCCGGCTTGCCAAAATGAACCCAAGAGGTGAACATCGCCCCAATTGCTCCAGCCGAAGCTGCCAGCAGCGTATTCATGGCAATCCAGCCAATATCGACAGAGGCTGCAGTGGTGGAACCGGCATTAAACCCAATCCAGCCAAAGGCGAGGATAAACACCCCCAACATCCCCAGCGGCAGGTTGTGGCCGGGAATAGCCCGCGGTTCTCCATTAGGGCCGTACTTGCCAATGCGAGGGCCGAGCACAATGGCGCCTGCCAAGGCCGCAGCGCCCCCTACCAAATGCACCACCCCCGACCCGGCGTAGTCGATGTAGCCCAGATTTTCCAGCCAGCCGGCTGTGCCGCCGTTGTAGTCGCCGAACAGCCCGTTCCAGGCCCAACCCCCAGAGATGGGGTAGATTAGCCCAGAAATAACGATGGAGTAGATCAAGTAGGCCAAGAACTTGGTGCGCTCCGCCATGGCTCCAGAAACAATGGTGGCGGCAGTGGCGGCAAACACCAGCTGAAAGACAAAGAAGGTAAAAGGCCAATCCCCTGCTTCGTGGGCTTGCTGCCAGTTGAAAGCAAACCAACTGGTTCCGAAGAAGCCATCACTTTTGCCGAACATGAGGCCAAACCCGATGAACCAGAAGGCGCAACAGCCCATGCAGAAGTCCATCAAGTTCTTCATCATGATGTTGGCGGCATTCTTAGCGCGGGTAAAGCCCGTCTCTACCATGGCGAACCCCGCCTGCATGAAGAACACCAAGGCTGCTGCCACGATCGTCCAAACAATGTCAGCGTGTTTCTGAACTGCCTCGGCCTCTTGAGCAAAGGCAGTTCCCTGGCCGAATAGAAAGACCAGCGCAGCCATTAGAGCAGCAGTCAGACTCCACCTGGCCGGTCGCCAGAGCCACTGGGGCACCTGGCTCTTGAGCTTTTGGATCATTGTTGTACTCATGCTTTTCGACTCACCTAAAGGGACAGTACTTCTCAAAAGACATTACCCGGAAAGTGGGGCAAGAACACCTCATCAACCTCATCAGAGATACAGCAAAAGAGACATGCAGCAAACCCCCACAAGGCTCAGGACGGGTAGCCCAAACCCCAAAGATCCCTCCTTACAGGGCATCTTGGTTGAGTTCGCCAGTGCGGATGCGGATGGTTTTTTCGACGGGGCTGATGAAAATCTTGCCGTCCCCAATTTCGCCGGTGCGAGCCGCTGCAATCAGCTTCTCCACCACCGTATCCACCAGGTCATCTTCGACCACGATCTCCACTTTCAGCTTTTGTAGGAACTCTACCGTGTACTCGGATCCCCGGTAACGCTCGGTTTGTCCCTTTTGCCGGCCAAAACCCCGTACTTCACTTACGGTCATGCCGACAATCCCGGCATTGACCAAAGCAATTTTGACCTCATCCAACTTGAATGGCCGGATTACGGCCTCGATTTTTTTCATTTGCCTCCTGCACCCCGGACAATTCCGCTAATTTCTAACACTACTGACACCTGCAAATTGTAAAAACAGATACATTTTTATCTCCTACTGAAGATGCTTACCACTCTGGATTTGCTCCCGTCAAGACCGGAAGGCCAAGCTTAAGCTACCTTAACGGGAGGAAGTCCCCACTGGCGTCTCACCAGCATCTGTAAGCGGCTGAGGGCTGAGAGAGGCCAAGCTGGCTGTAATAAGCGCTACCGCAAGCCACCACAGCATTTGTACCTGGGGACGATACCAGATGGTATCCACCAAGCCGTGGACCATCATGCCGGTGCAAGCGGCCAAGCCCGCTGCCACCCACAGACCCTGGGGATCCCGCAAGTTGAGCAAAGTTTTCCAGCATCTCCAGCCGTGATCCCAGAGCACCAAGAGGAACCAGGCGAAAGTTAAAGATCCGATGAAGCCAGTCTCCACGGTGAGCTGCAGAGGCACCGAATAGGCTCCGAGGGCGCTGAAGTTGCCTCGTTGGTAAAGGGGGTAGACGCGGTTAAAGGCGACATTGCCGGGGCCGATCCCCAAGATGGGAAAGTCGCGGATCATGTCCAAGACCGCCGCCCAGACGTTGATCCGAAAGTTGTTGCTGGTGTCTAGCCGCCCCCAAAAAAGGCTCTGCACCCGCAGCCGCAGAGGGCGTACCGTCAGGATTCCGAGCAACAAAGCGGCCCCCCCTCCACTCAACAGAACCGGCAAGGCCCAACGCCGCCAACGAGCCGGCAAATCGATAGAGTGCCACTGCGCCAACAACACGGCCATCAGGGTCAGCATAGCCAGCCCCCCAATCCAGGCACCGCGACTGTAGGTGAGCAACAGGCAAATCAGGTTCACCGCCGTCGTAAACCCGGCCAGGAGTTTCGCTCCCCAACTGGGCCAAATCCAAGTGGCGGCCAGCCCCAGGGGAATGACCGGGATCAAGTAGCCCCCGTACAGATTTGGGTTGCGCAGATAGCTGTACACCCGCGTCAGACCTGCCAAGCCCGACTCCGGATCCACCCAGGTGGCCAGTTCTGCTGCCCCATAAAAGTATTGCCGCAGGCCATGGATCCCCATCACCAAGCTGACCAAAAGCAGGGATCCCACAATCCCATCTCGGAATTGGGGTTTGCGCAGCAGACGATGCAACAACAGATAGCCGGCTAGATAAAGAGTCAGCTTCAGCCAGCCATCCCGCGCTGCGTAGGGAACCGGAGAGAGAATCGTCGCCAAGGTGGCAATTCCCCAGAAAAGGACCAGGGGCAGATGCAGCGGCAGCCCAATCGGCGTTTCCACCAAAGTGCCCAGGCCCACCAGAGCGGCCATAGCCAGCAAAATCAGGCCCAGGATGCCGGTGGAGCTTTGCGCAGAGAAAACCCAGTAAAGCAGTACCAGCCCCAGGCCGATGCGGTCGGAAGTCTGCACCAATACGCTGCTTTTCCCCCAACTCTGCAGGGATCCCAACAGGCGGCCCAAAAGGCTCCCCTGCTGCCAAGCCTTGATGGGAAAGTCGCGCAGCAGAAAACCCTGCCACAGTTGCGTTGCTCGTTCCATAATCCTCTGGGGCGTGTTGGGCCCAAATCCCCACACCTCAAGTCATCCTACTGGTTTCACCAGCGGGACAAAGCTTTAGTCTATATCCCCAGAGGCAAAGAGACAATGAAGAAGAGCGCAACTTCTTATCGCGCCAGCCGGACAAAGTCCTCGTTAACAAAAATAAAGAATCGGCTAACTCACAAGACTCTACAAGACGAAAAGCATCGAAGAATTGTCAAAGAAGAATTGTCAAAGTTGAGTTTTCGGTCTTAAGAACAAATCGCTATAGAATGCAAAGAAAGAGTAACGAGAAAAACCACAAGAAAGATCTGTCCCAATTTCTAAGTAAGTGTTGGATCGCCGCAGTCAAAAATCCTCCTGAATTACCACAGATTAATTCTCGAAAGACTCTTCAGGCAACATAGGCTAAAGCTTGACCTTGGGATCCTCTTTTGCCCTGATTGCTGAGACTCGAAGAGATCTGATTGCCTAGGGAGGATAGACTTTTTGACTCAGATTGACCTTCCTTCGCTTTGGTTTTGTTTTGGGAATTGAGGTTGGAATAGTGAATCTGAACACGAGTGGGGCGGCCCAGCCCTAGGGCAGATCCCATGCAACGGGCTAAGATTTGCACCTTAAACTCAAACTCGCCAATGCCATCCATAATCTTTAACCCTGCAGTCTCTGCTCCTAATTCAACTGTAGGAGAAGGTCTACGAAACCTCTTCAGTAGGAATACAGAACTTTTTGAGCTGCGGAGACTTCTGGATTATGAAGTTTGTGTAAAGATGCCTTTGTTCTCCCCAGATGAGGGGGAGTGCTTGACCTATTCTTAAATAACTTGAGTCAAGCTAGGGGCGAGACTGGCTCCCTCCACCAAGCTGAGCAGGGATCCCGGCCAAACCGCTTAGACAAGGGGAACTGACCTACGCAAAATGGAGGAAGTAGGGGAAAAGCATCTCGTAAATCACTCGGTCGAAGCGTGCCCGTTTACCTGTACTGGGGGGATGATACCTATCGCCTGATGCAGGCGGTACAGCAGTTGCGGGATCAAGTGCTGGATCCCCACTGGGCAGCTTTTAACTACGATCGCCTGCCGCCGGAATCCACGATTGCCGGGCTCAACCAAGCCATGACCCCGCCGCTGGGATCCAACGCCCGCTTGGTTTGGCTGGAAGAGACAACACTCACCCAACATTGCCCGGAAGATCTGTGGGAAGAAGTGGAGCGAACCTTGGCCCAGTTACCCCCTACCACCCATCTGCTCTTGACCACCAGCAGCAAACCGGATGGGCGCCTGAAATCCACCAAAATCCTCAAAAAAACGGCCATTGTCCGCGAGTTTTCGCAACTGGCCCCTTGGGATGAGGAGGGCATTCTCCAGCAGGTGCAGCGGGAAGCTGAACAACGGGATCTGGCCCTCAGCCCGGCAGCCGCCCAGAAATTGGCCGAGGCGGTGGGCAATGACTCCCGTCGCTTGGCGATGGAATTGGAAAAGCTGGCCCTGTTTACGGCAGGTCAACAGGATCCCATTTCTCCTGAACAAGTCGAGGCGTTAGTTCCCGCCAGCGCCTACAACAGCTTTCAATTGGCGGGATCCCTGCGCAAAGGGAATCTGGAACAAGCCCTACGCATCTTGACCCATCTGCTGGATCACAACGAGCCGGCCCTGAGGATTCTGGCGGTGTTGGTAGGCCAATTTCGCACCTGGCTATGGGTGCGGCTGCTGCTGGATCAGGGAGAACGGGATCCCAAAGTCATCGCCCAGAAAGCAGAAATCGGGAATCCCAACCGGGTTTACTTTCTGCAAAAAGAGGTGGGATCCCTCGAAAGCTCAGCTCTGCTAAGGGTGATGCAGCAACTTTTGCAACTGGAATACCAGCTCAAGCAAGGTCAGCCAGAGCGAGAGGTGTTTCAAGAGGCGCTGATCCAGATTGTGGCCTTTCTCCAGAAAGGCTCATCTTCCCGCAGCCGCTCTCAGACCTCAGCCGCCGCTCTTCTTGGGGAGAGGGGAACCATTGGCCCAGCGAGCCGCTCCACTGCCACTTGAGGTAACCATGGGGCAGAGCTGAAATGGCTCTACGGGTTGCTGCCAAAATGGCTTCGAGACAACCTCAGAGCAAATAGAGCAAGATAAACAACACGATCCAAACCCCATCCACAAAGTGCCAGTAGATCTCGGCAGCTTCGACGCCAAAATGATGTTGGGCGCTGTAGTGGCCGGGTTTAAAGGAGCGCCAGAGCACTGCCAGAATAAACAGCAACCCTGCCATCACGTGGAGACCATGAAACCCCGTTAAAACATAGAAGGTGCTGGCAAACAAATTGGTGGTGAGGCCAAACTCCAGGTTGCTGTACTCATAGAGTTGCCCTGCCAGGAAAACCGCCCCCATCAGCGCTGTGAGGGCAAACCACAGCCGCAGACCCCTGACATCATCGGCCTTGATGGCCGACCCAGCTTTGTGAATGACGAAGCTGCTGGAGAGCAAGATCACCGTGTTGATCCCAGGCAAAAGCAATTCCCGCTCTGGGGTTCCCTCCGGCGGCCACACCGGGGCGGTGAGGCTATAGGCCAGGTAGGCCATGAACAGCCCTAGGAAAAGACAGCCTTCTGCCACCAAAAACATCAAGATGCCAAAGACGCGATGATCTGGGTGCTCAGCATGGGCAGTGTGGGCCCTTGAGTGGCCAACCATCAGCGTTTCAGAGGCAAGGGATCCTTGCATATTCCTTTCCACCTAAATTCCTGAATTCCTGAGACTTCTTGAGGCTGTACAAGCAGCCCAGCCAAGACTGGAATACCCAGTGAGCAGGGGATCAGCCGCCCACCGGGCATCCGGCCTGCTAAGAAGAAGTAGGCTCCGCTTCCGCCAGTGCCAGCTCCCGCACGCTCTGCAACTGAGCAGCAAAGTAGTCCAGCGTCTCCTTGCTGTGCAAGCCGTAGTCATAGGGGCCGGTCAGCAAAATGGGATCCCCATAAAAGTTGTGATGGGGCGGGGGAGAAGAAGTTGTCCACTCCAGTGTCAGGGCCTGCCAAGGATTATCCCCAGCTTTTGGCCCGGCCACCCAGGAGTAGATGGCGTTAACCAAAAAGGGCAGGGTGGAAATGGCCAGAACAAAGGCCCCCACCGAGCTGATCCAGTTGAGGTCGGCAAATTGGGGATCGTACTGGGCCACCCGGCGGGGCATCCCCATCAGGCCCAGCTTGTGCATCGGCAAGAAGCACATGTTAAAGCCGACAAAGGTCAACACAAAGTGCACCCGCCCCCAAAACTCGTTCAGCAGCCGCCCGGTCATCTTGGGGAACCAGTGGTAGATGCCGGCATAGATCCCAAAGACGCTGCCGCCAAACAACACGTAGTGTAGGTGGGCCACCACAAAGTAGGTGTCGTGAACGTGGATATCCAGAGGCACCGAGGCGAGGATAATCCCGCTCAAGCCGCCGATCACAAACATCGAGACAAAGCCCATGCCAAACAGCATGGCCGACCGGAAGTGGATCTTGCCGCCCCACAAAGTGGCCAGCCAGCTAAACACCTTGATCCCCGTCGGGACAGCAATAGCCATAGTGGCGATCATGAAGAACACCCGCATCCAGTCAGGGGTGCCGCTGGTGAACATGTGGTGCGCCCAGACGATCAACCCCAAAAAGCAGATGGCCAAGCTGGAATAGGCAATGGCTTTGTAAGCAAAGATGGGCTTGCGGGCATGCACCGGCAAAATCTCGGAGATCATGCCAAAGACCGGCAAGATCATGATGTAAACCGCCGGGTGGGAGTAGAACCAGAACATGTGCTGGTACACCACCGGATCCCCGCCGCCGCTGGGGTTAAAAAAGGCCGTGCCTGCCAAGAGGTCAAAGCTAAGCAAAATCAATGCACCGGCCAAAACCGGTGTTGCAATGAGGGTGAGAACAGAGGCTGCCAGCATGGCCCAACAAAACAGGGGCATGTCTTCCATCTTCATGCCGGGCATGCGCATCTTCAGAATGGTGGTGATGAAGTTAACCGCCGCCAGGATGGAAGAGGTTCCTGCCAACAAAATGCTCAGGATCCAGAGTTCTTCCCCCACCTTGCCGCTGATCAAGCTGAGGGGGGGGTAGGAAGTCCAGCCGGCAGCCGGAGCCTCTATGAACAGGCTGGCCAAAAGCAGGATCCCTGTGGGCGGAACCAGCCAAAAGGCCACCGCATTCAGCTTGGGGAAGGCCATATCCCGCGCCCCGATCATCAGCGGTACCAGGTAGTTGCCAAAGCCCCCCACCAAAGCAGGCACGATCCACAAAAAGATCATGATCGTGGCGTGCAGGGTAAAGGCACCGTTGTACCGCTCAAAGCCGAGAAAGTCGGCCTCTGGAGTAGCCAGCTCTGCCCGTACTGCCGTCGCCAGCACCCCTCCCACCAAGTAGAAGAAAAAGGTGGTCACCAAGTACTGGATCCCGATGACCTTGTGATCGGTGGAGAAGGTAAAGAAGCGCCACCAAGGCTCAGCAGGAAGTTCAAGTTCAACCTTCGGTGCAGCAACAAGTCTTGGGCTGTCTTGCAGCTGGGTCATTGCACAAAAGCTCCTATATCGCGTTGGCAGAATGTTGTTCCCACAAGCGCAGGCCAAAGGGGCGTCAGGGATCCCGGCTAGCCTGCGGAAGGAAGGGATCCGGAGTGGAGCCGGAGAGAAGTTAGCTCGGAAGGAGAAATGCCCAGGCGCTGTTGGTAAGCCTTGGCGAATGCCGAGGATGGCTGGGATTCGGAAGCTAAGGCCACAGCTTTGTCCTCAGGGCGAGCAGCCAGAACCTGCTCTTTCTGCCACTGCTCAAAAACTTCCGGCGTATCCACAAACAATTGCCCTGCCATCACCCCATGATAGGGGCCGCACAGCTCTGCGCAGATGATGGGGTACTGCCCCAGTTGAGTGGGCACAAACTCCAGGTGGGTCTCTCGGCCCGGGATCACATCCTGCTTGAGGCGAAACTGCGGCACCCAGAAGGCATGGTTCACATCCAGAGCCGTCATATCCAAGCGCACCCGCTTGTTTAGAGGAAGGTGCAGCTCGCTGGCCACCAGGCCGGAATCCGGGTAGGTGAACATCCAAGCATATTGCATGCCCTGCACTTGGACGACCAGATCCGGCTGGCCCATTTCCTTCCCGGGTAGCACTACAGGGGTATAAGCGTAGCCGGGATCCCCCGCCTCAGCTTCGTGGGAAGACTCCATCGCCATGGCTGCGTGGATGTGCCCGCCGACATCAGCACCCCCGTAGATGGCCTGGTAAACATCCAAGCTGGCCAAGCCTAACCAAAGAATGATCACCGCCGGCACCGCCGTCCACACGATCTCCAGCAGCACATTGCCGTGGCTGGGATCCCCGTCGCCTTGGTCACTCCGTCGCTTGCGGTAGCGGACAATACAGTAGAGAAGCACTCCCTGTACCACCAAAAAGATCCCTGTGGCAATGGTTATGGTGCTGTTAAAGAGGCTGTCGAACAAGGGGGCTGATTCGGCAGCAGATTCGGGAAGCAGATGGTGGTTTTGCCCGTACCAAAGGCTGGCAAGGGTCAGGAGGATCCCCATAGCCACCAAGATGATGTTGCTCAGCGCACTCAAGACTACTTTTCCCCAATACAAAGAGCGTCCATCCTAGCAGATAATCTGCTCACAGCGTCTGCAAACTACCTTGCTCAACTTAATCCGTCGTTTTTTACTGTTGCCGTTTTTTATTTTTGTTTGCATTGTTTACGGAGTTTACAAAGTTTTCCGATTGTAGAGTCTGCTTCGCTGCGCACGGCTTCTCCACTAGTATCAGATAGTAGTCTGCGGGAGAGAGAAACCCTGCAGGCTTATGGATCTCTTCAGGATCTTTCAGGGTGAGCAGTGACGAGGCGGAGCTTTGGTTCCGAGATTTTCGGCAGACCTGTGTAAGGGCGGTACCACATTGAAGGCTGGCTCTGGTTGAGGGTCATCTCTCCAAGCTGAGATTTTTGCTGGCTGTAGACTGAGGTAGGGTGGGATAACCCCGCAATTGGGCTGGTTTGGACAGGTTTTCTCTCTTTAATCTCTGCTTCTGTTTAATCTCTGCTTCGCTTTCCCCAATGTCTTCTCCCCATTCACTGGCGACCTTGCTATCTGATCCAGGGGATCCCTTGCCGATCCAGACTCCATCAACGGTCTCGGAATTGGCCGGAATCTTAAAGGAGTGCCAAGGGCGGAAAGTGCTGCCGCTGGGGCAGGGGAGCAAGTGGGGCTGGGCCCACTCTGTGGAGCCGGTGGATTTGGTTCTCAGCACGCGCGGCTTACGCCGGCTCATCGACCATGCGGCTGCTGATCTCACCGTCACGGTGGAAGCTGGCATGACTTTGGCGGAACTGCAACACATCTTGGCCGAGCGGGGGCAATGGTGGCCGGTGGATCCCCTCTATCCGGAGCGGGCTACCCTGGGGGGCATTATCGCCACTGCCGATACGGGTTCTCTGCGCTGGCGTTACGGCGGGATCCGCGACTTGCTGCTGGGCATAGCCTGGGTGCGGGCAGATGGGGAAGTGGCCAAAGCGGGCGGGCGGGTTGTTAAGAATGTTGCCGGCTATGACCTGATGAAGCTGTTCACTGGATCCCTGGGCAGCTTGGGAATTTTGACCCAGGTGAGCCTGCGGCTTTACCCCTTGCCGGCAGCTCAGTCTGCTTTGCTGGCTACAGGATCCCTGCCGGAGCTGGAGGTTTTGTGTCGGCAGGTGCTGACCGGCCCCGTTAACCCTGTGGGGGTGGATCTCTGGCTGAGGGCAGAGGGATCCCAGGTTTGGCTCAGCTTTCATGGATCGGAGCGAGCAATCGCCCAACAGATGGCCCAAACGCGGCGGCTGGCCCCTGCAGGGCTGACTTTGCAGGAAGTGAATCCCGGCTCTCTGTCCCTGCCTCAACCCGGCTCAGGAGCAGTGCTGGCCAAGTTCGGGTGCCTGCCCAGTCAGAGCTTGGCAACACTGGAGCAGTTTCAAACCCTGTTTCCTGGAGCTCAGGTGCAACTGCACCGAGGCTGTGGGCTAGGACGGGCTTGGCTGGTTCAGCCAGAAGTGGGATCCCTAATGCAACTGCAACGCTACCTCAAGTCCGCAGGCGGATTTCTCCTGCTTCTGGAGGCTCCGCCAGCTCTGAAGAGGGCTCTTGCCCATGACTTTGGCCCGGTTGCCAGCCTAATGCGCAAGCTGAAGCAGCAATTTGACCCTGCCGGCACCTTCAGCCCCAGCTTGATATAGGCACTGCCCCTGTCACCGCTCCTTCCCCGGGATCCCTCTGGCCAAACGTCTTGTTCCGGTGCATGATAGATCTATAAGAAATTGAAACATTTCTTAACATCATTTCTCAGTATCTCAGCGTCAAAGCTAGGAGAGGGATCAGCATGAGCATCGAGTGGCAGCGGATACTCCGCGTTGGGGTGGGCTTTTGCCTTGGGCTGTTGATTGCGGTGGGCGGGGGATCCCTGACCTGGGCGCAACCTGCCCTGCCGGTGGTGCCGATGGAGTTGCCCCAGCCGCCTGTGCCGGTCTTGGACTTAGCGGATCAGTTGACCAGCAATCAGGAAGCTCAACTGGCCCAGCATCTGAACAAGTTAGAGCAAGACACCGGCTGGAAGCTGCGGGTGCTGACTCAGTTCGACCAAACACCGGGTCGTCAGGTGAAGGAATACTGGGGCTTGAATGAGCGCAGCGTTCTGATGGTGGCGGATCCCAGGGGGGGCAACTTACTGGCGTTTAATGTGGGGGATGCTGTGCGCGAGATCTTGCCACGTACCTTTTGGATTGAGCTGCAATCTCGCTTTGGCAACCAATTCTATGTGCGGGAGCACGGCACCCACCGCGCCATCTTAGAGACCGTTGATGTCTTGGATCGCTGCTTTCATCAGGGGGGCTGCCGTGTGGTGCCCGGCCTGCCTCAAGAGCAGTGGATCCTGACGCTGGTGACCTCGATTTTGGGGGGGATTGTCCTTGGGTTTGCCGGCAAGCCCCGCCATGCGGAGGAGCTGTTTAACTGGCGTTGGGCCTTGCTCATTTCTCCCCTGTGGTTCATTTTGTTCGGGGCTTTCGGTATCGGCCCGGTGGTCACACGTACTCAGGATTGGATCCCGGTCTTGCGCAACGTCTTGGGGTTTCTGGCAGGGGCTTTGGTGATCTACCTAGCTCCCATTGCTCGCCCGGCAGTGGATCAGCAGTAGCTGACTCGTGAAGTCGGCTGGGCGTCCTTCCCTGCGAGCCCCAGTTCGCAGGGGACAAATGCTAGAATCGGTGAGCAGAAATTGCTGGTGTAGCTCAGTTGGTAGAGCACTCGACTTGTAATCGAGCGGTCGTCAGTTCGAATCTGACCATCAGCTTCTGGTGCCATGGAACTTGGCTCTGCTGTCTCCTCTCGCTGAAGCCGAACTCAGCTTCTACACTGGTGGTTAGATTGGCATTAGCGGGATCCCTGGGTCTTGTTGACAGGAGGCCAAGGCCGATCCCTGCTCAGTTTGGCATACCTACTCAGCCGATTGGGTTGTTCTCCTGATTCTCCTTGGATGTCTATGTCCGGTCTCCCAGCCGCTACGGTTCGTCGATTGCAAAAGCTGCCCCAGGTGCCCTCCGTGTGGGAAGGGGATCGTCACAAGCTCTCAGGATCGCCACCCGTGGGATCCCAAACGGAAGGGGAGTGCATTCTTTGGGTAGATGGTGTTCAGGGCGTGGTACGGGCCATGGAAGTGGTGCCCGCCGATTCTGGCTTTGAGCCGATGGTGCGAACCTTGATTGTGGCCATGGAGCGGCCCCATGCTGCCTCACCTGCTCGCCCCCAGAAGATCATCGTGCGGGATCGAGAGGTGCAATTTTTCTTGCGCGGCATTCTGCACCAGCTGGACATTAAGGTGGAATGCCAGCCGGAATTGCCTCTAATCGATGAGATCCTTCAGAGCTTTGAAGAGGCCAACGAACGGATCCCTCCCCCTCTGCCGGAACACTATGTTGAGTTGCTGGCCGGCAAAGCCCTTACCCTCTGGCGAGATGCTCCCTGGGATTACCTAGAGGATCACCAAATCCTGGCGATCGACCTAAATCACTGGGATATCCAAACCCTTTATGTCTCGGTGATGGGGCGGTTGGGCATGGAGTATGGGGTACTTTTCTATCGCTCGCTGCCCTCCCTCAAACAGTTTCGCCAGGATGCGGGCCAGCCGGATACTCCCGAAGAGATGGAGGAAGCCTTCCTCAGACAAGATTGTCTCTATCTCACATTCCAAGCTCGCAATCCTGAACTTAACGAACTGCCGGATCTGGACTTGGCAGATTTGGATCCTGAGGAAGTTGAGCCGAACTTTGGCACCATTCACCCCCTGGAAGGCTTGCGCGTGACTTTGCAGGAGGACGAGGCAGCGGTCTTATCGGTGGCCCTGGAAGCCTTGCATCGCTTCTTCAAGCAGTACCACCGCAAGCTGGAAGATGACTTTCGCTCCTATCAAGGTCGGTACCGCATTCCCAACCCCCAAGAGAAGGGAGCAACCCTTTCGGTGCAGGTGCGCACTCTGCCGGACGTGGCTGAAGAGCTGCTGGAGCTGGAAGGGGAGGAGGAAGAACCTGCCCAAACCCTGCTGCGGGATGATTTGGTGCCGGAAGGGGCGCAGATAGGTCTGGGGGTCTTGCCGTGGACAACGGTGGAAATGCTGCGGCGCACGGGGCAATGGCATCCCCTCCCCCAAAGCAAGCTGGTGAAAAATGGAGAAGGGCTGCCGGTGGTGATTGTGCGCACCTCTCGATCAAAAGCAAAGCAGCTCATCGAGAATTTGCGTGGGGAAGGCGGGCCCCAGGGCGTTTGTTTCAACACAGGGGTGGATCCCTTCGATGGCGATCGCTACGACTTGGAAATTGTGCAAACGGGCAATCGCGATCTGCACCTGTTTGGAGAGTTTCCCGAAGATGATCCCGTTCACTCCATGGCTCGCAAGCGCTGGGAGCGGCGTTGCCGGGATACGGGTGGCTATTGCGGCTTGGTGGTGGCGATGGGGGTGAATTCTACGCGCCCAGAGCTGCAAGTGCGCCACATTCTGGCCCTGTTTGAGATGCAGGCTTTGAACCCAACGGGACTGGGACTGGGGCCGATGGTGCGGATTAGCCGACAATTGCACTTGCCTTGACCGTCCAGATGGAGGCAGGTTAGGTGCTGCTGGTAACCTGAGCAACTTTCTCCCAGCCGGGATCCCTTCTTTCTATCTCTGGCAGGTTTACCGGGCGGTGATTCGGTTTTTCCAGGGATCCACGCTATCTTGGCTCTGGTTCTCTCCTGGGTGCTGACCGGCAAAATAGCTCGACAAAGCATCTCGACAAAGCATCTCGACAAAGCATCTCGACAAAGCATACAGTGGCCCTATCATCTGGGGGCTCTGGTATTGACCCTCAGTTTGTGGCAAGTGCTTGGAGTTTAGGGCAAGGGATCCCAAGTATCCTGCCGCCGCAGGGTAGCTTGTCGCAGCCGAGCCAAGTTGGCCGATCCAGTGCAAAAGGCAACAATGCGCAGCTCCTCGATCACGGCGCGAAAGGTGTCCACCACTGCCTGCATCTGTCCTTGGGAGACGGCGTGTAAAGCGGGGGCGGCCATACCCACCACATCGGCTCCCAGACGGATAGCTTTGGCCGCGTCGATGCCATTGCGGATGCCGCCGCTGGCCACCAGGGGTAAGTCCGGCAGCAGGCGACGAATTTCCAGCAGGGACAAAGCCGTTGGGATCCCCCAGTCCCTGAAGCTGTGGGCAATGCGTTTCTTGAGAGCATCTGGTTGGCGATGGGCCTCCACCTCGCTCCAACTGGTGCCGCCCGCTCCCGCCACATCTAGGGCCGCCACACCGCATTCGGCCAGCCGCTGGGCTACCTTAGCACTGAGGCCATTGCCCACTTCCTTCACCACCACGGGCACCGGCAACTGCGCCACCAACTGTTCGATGCGGCCATACAATCCACGCCAGTCGGGATCCCCTTGGGGCTGAACCGCCTCCTGGAGAGGATTGAGGTGCAGAATCAGCGCATCCGCCTCGATCATCTCCACCGCCCGTCGCGCCTGCTCCAACCCATAGCCGTAGTTGAGCTGAACGGCACCCAGGTTGGCCAGCAGCAGAATATTCGGGGCCACTCGGCGCACCTGGTAAGTCCGGGCCAGCTCTGGATGTTCCAAAGCTGCCCGCTGGGATCCCACCCCCATGGCAATACCCAACTGTTGGGCAGCGGCGGCCAGTTGTCGGTTTAGCTCATGGGCAGCCTCTGTTCCCCCCGTCATGCTGCTGATGAGCAGGGGTGCCTGTAGGCGTTTTCCCAAGAATTCGCAGCTTAGGTCGATCTCCGGCAACAGCAGCTCCGGCAGCGCCACATGCTCAAAGAAAAACCGCTCAAACCCGGTGCGGATCCCTTTGGCAGCCACATCCTGCTGCAGAACAATGTCCAGGTGATCCTGTTTGCGCTCGGAAATGGGGGGGAGAGAATCGGCCATCATGTCAGCAGTGCGGAGCACCTTGGTCTTGGTAGAGATTGTCAGTCTATAACGCCGCGCGCTGCCAAAAGCGAACAGCATTGCCCGTTCGCGCTAGCGGGACGGAGTCCAAGGTGACTCGCTATCTACTGGGACAGCAGTGCGGTTCCCGGTAGGGTGCCGGAGGCATAGCACTGTCGCGTCAGCGGTGCGGAGCACTGTCGCGTCAGCGGTGCGGAGCACTATGATGTGGGCGGGATCCCAACCGGACAGCCATGCAACCCTTGCACATCTTGCTGGCAGAAGGCAACCCTCATCTGCGCAGCTTGCTGTGTTGGCATTTGCAACAGGCCGGACACCAAGTTTGGGCAGCAGAGACCCTTCGCCAGGCAAAGACCCTGCTGCAACAGCAGCCCATTCACCTGCTGATTTTGGATGCGGAGCTGTCCAACCGCGGCGGGCTGCAACTGTGCCAGTGGGCCCATCGCCAATGTGATCTGTTAATTCTGCTACTCTCCCACCGGGGATCCGAGGCGGATATCATCGCCGGCCTGGAGGCAGGAGCGGACGATTACCTCACCAAGCCCTTCAGTATGCAACTGCTGGATGCCCACCTTCTAGCCTTGGCTCGGCGACGACAGCGGCATATTCCTCCCACCTTTCTGCAGTATGGGGATCTCAAAATTGACCTGGTGCAACGGCGCGTTGCCCTGGCCGGGGAAGGGATCGACCTCACGCCTCAGGAGTTTAGCCTGCTGATGGTGCTGGTGCAGGCGGATGGGGATCCCGTCTCTCGTCTAGAGCTGCTGGAGCGAGCGTGGCCGGATTCCACCGATAACCCTCGCACCGTCGATACCCACATCCTCTCGTTGCGCAAAAAGCTGGAACGGGATCCGCGCCAGCCCAGCTTGATCCACACAGTGCGCAATGTCGGCTACTGCTTCGGTCTCAACCCCCCGCTGCCTCAGGAACAGAAAACCGTTTCAGTGGCTGCAGGCGATTCAGGATCTGGGCCTCAGCGGCAGCGTCGTGGAGTCGCAGCGTCAGGCAAAGCACCTACTAAGGAATAGCTAGTTAACGTCAATTCCGCTAGGCAGAATCGGGATTGCTAAGTTGCAGCAGAGACCGGCGTACCCGCTGCTCCAAGGCCAGGTTGTGATGTCGGCGGCTGACCTGCAAAGCTGCCTGCAAATCCGAAAAAGCTGTTGCTTTATCTCCCATATTCCAGTAGGCCAGCCCTCGTCCGTACAAGCCATACTCGTCGGAGAGGTCAATCCGGTTCATATCCGCTTCCAGGCGAAAGGCCCGCTCGTAGTCGTCCAAAGCAGCTTTGATCTCCCCCAGCGCATAGAGAAGGTTGCCCCTGATGTAGAGAACGTTGGGCTGCTGGGGTTCTCTTTCTAAGCTGCGGCTGAGGTCGGCAATGGCCTCGTCAAAGTAATCACCACAGGCGTAGGTCACCCCCCGCTGGTAGTAATGGGCCGGGCTGGGATCCCAGTCAATAGCCTGCGACCAATCGGCCAAAGCCGCCTCCCATTCGCCCAGGTAGCTGTGCAAACGGGCTCGCTGGGAATAGGCAAGTGCTGAGGTGGGATCCAGGCGGATGGCTTCATCCAGGTGGGCTAGGGCCAAAGGCAGGGATCCCCGTTGCACGAGCAGGTTGGCCAAGCTGAGGTGGTGGGGGACGTTGGGGTGTAGGCGCACCAGTTCAGCAAACTCCGCCGTTGCTCCTTGGAGGTCCCCGAGAGACTGACGAATCAGCCCGCGGTAAAAATAGGGTTCTGGACGGCGTGGGGCCAACCGGGTCGCCTGGCCGAAATCCTCCAAGGCTTGGGGAACTTGGCCGAGGGCAAAGTAGGCTTCTCCCCGCAAAATGTAGGCGTTGGCCAGGCAGGGATCCCGCTGCAGAGCCAAGCTGAGCTGTTCAATAGCCCCCGGCAAATCCCGGTTCAGCCACCGTTCTCGACCACGGTTGTAGGCCAAGATGGCAGGACGGGTGAAGGCAGAAATGGCCGCTGCACCTGCCAGACCCATCACTGCCAAAAGGCGATCCTGCCGCCAACTCGCCATGCTCCCCAGCAACAGGGCAACTGCAATCAAAACGCGCAAGCCGGCAGAGTCGTGGGCTCTGAACATACTGCTCCGCACCGCTGTCACCAACGCATCCCGTTTTTTCAATTTCTCTTCGATTCTGCCCGATTGGGTTGCCCTCCCTCCTGGCCCGCTCACGCGAGCGTGCTCCGGATCCCCATTAGGCCCAAAGCATCAACCGCAGCTCGTAGGGATCGTGCATGTCGGGGTGGAAGGGGAGCAGGCGGATGGCCAACCCTTGCAAGCCGCTGGCCTCATAGCAAATCTGGCCGGAGAAGATGGCCCGATCCTCCACCGTCTCCACATAGCGCAGGGGGGTCGCCTGTCCCTTCTGAATCTGGCCCTCATCATTGACCGGCCCCTGGTAAGCTTGCACGATCACATCCTGAGGTCGCAGGGATCCCAGCCGCACTTCCACCGTCACGGTGAGGGGATCCCTGGCCATCACCACCTGGTCATCTTGTGCCAAGGCAAGGCCAGCAGCGGGAGCTTTCTTCGGGGTTTCAATTTGGACGTTGAGAACTTGGATGTTGTACCAGTGCTCCTGCAAGTGGCTCTGCCAACGAACGAACTGGCGGGCCGACTCGAAGTGGTCACGGCGCATGCGGTCGAAGTAGTTGCTGAGAGGAATGTAGGCTCGCTGGACGTACTCCAACACCATGCGCTGCGTGCTGAACTGGGGGCAATTGAGGCGAATCGCCTGCTTCATGCGCTGGATCCACTGATGGGGTAGGCCATCGCTGCCGCGCTGGTAGAAGAGAGGGGCAACCTCTTGTTCCAGCAGGTCGTAGAGGGCATTCGACTCCACCTCATCTTGATAGGCGCGATCCTCATACTCCTCACCGCGGCCAATGGGCCAGCCGGTCTGGTAATAGTCAGCCTCGTCCCACCAGCCGTCCAAAATACTGAGGTTCTGTCCGCCGTTGGCCGCTGCCTTCATGCCGCTGGTGCCGCTGGCTTCACGGGGGCGCAAGGGGTTGTTCAGCCACACATCCACTCCGGCCACCATCAAACTGGTGACATACATGTCGTAGTCCTCAATGAAAACCAAGTGCTGGCGAAACTCCGGCTGCCGCGACACCTGCACAATTTGGCGGATCAACTCTTTACCGGGTATGTCGCGGGGGTGGGCCTTGCCGGCAAAGATAAACTGCACCGGGTACTGAGGATGGTTGAGCAAAGCCTTGAGCCGTTCCAGGTTGTGGAACAAAAGGGTGGCCCGCTTGTAGGTGGCAAAGCGGCGGGCAAACCCAATGGTGAGCACCTCGGGGTTGAGGGCCTCTGAGGCCCGTTGGATCTCAGCCGCCGAGGCAGCCCGTTTCTGGAGCTGTTCCATCAAGCGCTCGCGGGTAAAGTTAATCAGGCGGGAGCGGCTGCGCTCGTGGGCCCGCCACAGTTCCCCATCCGGGATCCGATCCACCTTCTGCCAGAGGGGATCCGAAGGGGGAGCCTCTGCCCAATCCGGCCCCAGGTAGCGGTCGTAGAGGGCTTGGTTCTCTTCCCCCACCCAGGTGCGGACATGTACCCCGTTGGTGATGGAGGTAATCGGCACTTCTTCCAGCGGGATCCCAGGCCACAGCCGGCTGAACATCTTGCGGGAAACCGCCCCATGCAGCTTGCTCACACCGTTGACAAAAGAGGCCATGTTGATGGCCAGCACCGCCATGCTGAAGGGAGATTGGAAGTCGCCAGTATTTTCCCGTCCCAAAGCCAAAAAGCGCTCCCGGCTCAGGCCCATCTGGCTGTAGTAGAAGCCGAGGTAGTAATCGATTTTGTCGGGCGGGAACAAGTCAATCCCGGCAGGTACCGGCGTGTGGGTGGTAAACATCTGGCTGGACTTGGCCACTTGCCAAGCCTCTTCAAAGCTCAGCCCCTGCTCGACCATCAACAGGCGAATCCGCTCCACCGCCAAAAAGGCCGAGTGCCCTTCGTTCATGTGGTAGACGGTGGGATGGATCCCAAGGGCGCGCAAAGCCCGCACGCCGCCGATCCCCAGCATGATCTCCTGGTGGATGCGCAGATCTTGGTCGCCGCCGTACAGCTCATCGGTGATGTCTTGGTCGTACTGGCTGTTGGGCTCGATGTTGGTGTCCAGAAGATACAGGGGCACCCTCCCCACCATCACCTTCCAGATGCGGGCGAACACCTTGCGGTTGGGATAATCCACCTCAATCCGAATTTCTTGACCCTCCGCATCCTTTTGCAGCTCCAGGGGCATGTTAAAAAATTCATTGATTGGGTAGCGTTCCTGCTGCCAACCGTCGGGGTTGAGGTACTGGCGAAAATAGCCCTTTTGGTAGAGCAAGCCCACGCCCACCAAGGGCAAGCCCAGATCGCTGGCCGCCTTGAGGTGATCCCCGGCCAAAACCCCCAAGCCGCCTGAGTAGAGGGGTAGACAATCCGCCAAACCAAACTCTGCCGAAAAATAGGCGTAGCACTCCCCTTCCACCGCTTGGGCCGAACGATACTTGCGATACCAAGTGTCCTCCTGCAGGTAGCTCTGCAGTTGTTGGCTGGCCCGTTCCAACTGGGCCAAAAAGCCGGGATCCTCCGCCAACTCATCCAGCCGTTCCTGCCGAATCCGACCTAGAAAAGCCACCGGGTTGTGGCTGCAGGCATCCCACAGATCCGGATCCATGCGACGGAATAGGCTGCGGGTTTCCACGTTCCAACTAAAATGCAGGTTGTAAGCCAGCAAGCGCAGACTTTCCAGCGGAGCAGGCAAGTAGGGAGTGACCTTGAACGTCCGTAGCGGCTTCATAGAGAATCCGGGAAAAGGGTTGGTTCCACTGTCAGGCTACCTTGGCCTCAGCCGGAGGGCGTGGCTTTTTAGCTTGAGTGCTGATTTTTGACATACTCCCCTGCCTTTAGGCAGGGGATTCTGGTTCCTGGTTCTGCGACAGCACTTACCATATCAGGTCTCGCCTCCACGGCAGCGGTGCTCACCTCCCCAGGCGTTCCCTCTTTCGTTCGCGTCAGCGGGACGGAGTTCTTTGGGGAGAGTGGACAGCGTCTTCTTCACCCGGTAGCCACAATGAGAACAGTCCTGCGAGGTGTATTCCGGAGGAGAACTGAGCAGGGCAGAGGTGAGCAAATAGCCGATGGTTAAAAACGGTACTTAACCGGCCAGTGGAAATGGCCAAGTGCGCTGACGTGGGAGCCTGGGGAGTTGGGTGGGGCATCCACTCTCCGAAGCATCTGTATCAGACTAAACAGAAAGAGGCTTCCAGGATATCTAGGCTCTGTACAAGTGCTCACAAAGTTCTGGATTGGTGGGAAAAACCCCTTCCCTTTCTTAGAGCAGCTCAGTGTAAAGCCTGATGCTCTTTTTTCTCTGATGGGATTACTGTAGAAGTGTTGCAACTGGAATTGTGCGGTGACCGGCTCCTCCTGCGCCCAACTTGCCAAACTCGAGATGCCCAAGATGCCCGTAACGGCTGGGATCCCTGTCACACCTTTTGCGGATCAGGCTGAGGCTGGTCACCTTTTGGTCGTGGATGATCAGCCCAACAGCCGCCTGCTGCTGGGGGATCTGCTGGAGAGCATTGGCTACCGGGTCAGCGAGGCCGAAAACGGCAATCAAGCCCTGCAGATGTTGAAAACCTTCCAGCCGGATCTGATCTTGCTGGATGTGATGATGCCGGGGTTGGATGGGTTCGAGGTCTGTCGGCGCATCAAAGCCAATGACGAGACGCGTTTGATCCCGGTGGTGCTGATTACAGCGGCCAGCGATCGCAAAAATCGCGTGCGCGGTATTGAAGCTGGGGCAGATGATTTCTTGAGCAAGCCCTTTGACGAGTCGGAATTGTTGGCGCGGGTGCGTTCCCTCGTTCGCCAAAAGCACCTCAATGAAGACTTGGATCATGCTGCCCAGGTTTTGTTCGCCATTGCCCGCAGTGTGGAAAGCCGGGATCCCACCACCGGGGATCACTGTGAGCGCTTGGTACAAATGGCCAAGAGCTTCGGCGAGTTTTTACATCTGCCCCGTCCCCTGATCAAGGTGCTGATGTGGGGAGGTTACCTGCACGACATCGGCAAAGTGGGCATACCCGATGCCATCTTGGGTAAAACAGGCAAACATACCCCGGAAGAGTGGGAGGTGATGAAATCCCATGTCTTGATCGGGGAGCAAATCTGCCGCCCACTACGCACCATGAAAGAGGTGTTGCCCCTCATCCGTCACCACCACGAGCGTTGGGATGGCAGCGGTTATCCCGACGGCCTCAAGGGGGAAGAGATCCCTCTGGTGGCCCGTATCTTCCAGATCATCGACATCTACGACGCCCTCACCTCGGAGCGACCTTACAAGCGAGCTTTCACTGCTCAAGAGGCTATAGACATTTTGCGGGAAGAAACAGCCAGAGGGTGGCGGGATCCCCAGTTGGTGGAGTATTTCTTTGAGTTTCTGCGATCGCAGGCGCCAGATTTGGAGTAGGCTAGATAGGGCTTGCTTGTAGTGTACCAGCAGGATAGAGTCTCTTGCCGGGTGCCGATCCGCTGCGCCGTTGTGTAGGCTGTCGCCAGTTGTTTCCTCGCTCACAACTGTGGCGGCTGGTCAGGCAATTTGATTCCCACCAAGTGCTTTTGGATGAGGGTATGGGGCGTTCTGCCTATGTCTGTCGTCGGCTGGAATGTCTGCAGGCAGCCCGACGCAAGCAGCAAATCAGCAGAGCTCTCAAGGCACCGGTGCCTGACTCGTTGTTTCAACGGCTGTTGGATTCTCTTGAGCAGGATTGCCAGGGGCATCTCCTCCAAAAGCCTGAGCCTCAGAGGTATTCCCAAACATAGGTAAGATATTTAAACGCCCTTTTAGGTTCATCAGGTTGCGAACTACACGACAGCCCCCCTCAATTGTCAGAATGGGAGTTGGCCGGAAAACTGAGGTCAGGCTGGAGGAGCTGCAGAGAGGTTATTCTGGAGGCGCTGTTTCCATCTATTCTTTCCCCGGCTGCCCTACTGGATGTCCCCTGCGGATGTTGCCAGAGCAGCTTCAGACCTGGGTTCCCTTCAGGCCGGATCCCCGGAGGATTGCCGAGCTGTTCTCGATGCGCCGGAGGAAGCCCCCGCAAGCCCGAAAGGTTCGGCTCAACCCAATAACTTGGTTCCCATTGAGTTTGGATAGTAAAACTGACGAGAAGTAAAGGAGCAGAGGCTAGCAGACGAATGACCGATAAAGTTCGAATTTATGATATTGCCCGTGAGATGGGACGTGACAGTCGGGATGTGCTGGAGGTTTGTGAGCAACTGGGGATCCCTTTCAAAACCCACAGCAGCACCATTTCTCCGGAGCAAGCTGAGTTGGTGCGCAGCAAGCTGGGCGCCCCCCACATTGTGAAACCTCCTCGACCCCGGCCCAAACCCCCATCTGAAAGCCTGCCGCCGGAGCCTCCTGCTGAAGCCAAAGTCGGTGAGCGCCCTCAGCAGAAAGTTCCCGGCACCGCCAGCGCGATCGTCGGCATTCGTCGGCCCGCGCCTGCTCAGCAGCCAGCTCCAGTTGGCGAAGCCAAGACTGCTGAAACTCTGCCGGCTGCCAAGCCCTCGCTGTCTCGACCTGAGCGAGTCTCCCCCGAAAAGGGATCGGCTGGTGGTGCTCAGCTCATAGGCCCACCGCGGCGGCAGGTTACCCCTCTTGTCCGCTCGTCTGAGGCCACCCAAAAGCCGGAGACTGTTTCTCAACCGGCAACCCCTCCCACTCCCTCTGAGTCTGCCGCGGCCAAAGCCAGCGGCTCGGAGCCCAGTCCTGTGGCCAAGCGCCCAATCGTACTCTCGCCCCCTCAACGAGCTACCTCCGGGACAAAACCGCCGGCAGAGCGGCCTGAACCGCCGCAAAAAGCTCCCGAGCCCAGTCGCCCCAGCCCCTCAGAAGCACCATCCCCCAGCCACGCCCGCGTTCCTCAGCCTGCGGAAGAAAAAGCTCCTTCTCCTCCACCTGCGCAGCGCCCCCGTCCACAACTGGTGAGCGCACCCGTTCGCCCTGGCACGCGCTCCCCGGCAACCAAAGAAGACAGTGTCAGCAGCAGCAAAGTCGGTGAAGCTCCTCGTCCGCAGCGGCGGATGGAATTGGTGGGGCCCCCTACCCGTCCTGTGGCCAAGCCGGCTCCCCCTGACCCAGATGCTGCCTCTCCCTTGCCAGAAAGAATCCCTGGGGAACGTCCCAGCCCAGTGTTGGCGGAGGCTCCCGTAAGACCTACCCCACCCAAGGTCAAGCGCAAAACGGAAGAAGAAGAGGACGACGAGCTACAAGCTCTCAGTCGGCGGGCTGCCCGCGTCCAAGCCAAACGCAAACGCAGTCGGAGACGGGGGGAAGGAGATGGAGATGGTTTGGATTTGGATCCCATGACCATCATTTCAGCGGTCAAGCAGGCTGAGCTGAACGCCCTCAAGCCCTTGGCTCGCCCCACCGCCAAGCCTCCTTCCTATCGCCCACCCGCGGCAACGGCTGCTCCCCCTGCCCGCCCCCGCCCTGCTGCCCGTTTGCAGCAGCAACCTACCTCCGCTGAGGCTGGTGCTGCCGATCGCGCCAGCGGGACAGAGCCCTTGCCCGAAGAGAAGGTGTTGCTCTTGGATGGCAGCCTCACCGTTCAGGAATTGGCCCATCGCCTGCGCGTGGCCGAAACTGAGATCATCAAAACCCTCTTTTTCAAGGGGGTGATGGTGACCATCAACCAGGTCTTGGATGAGTCGCTGGCCGAGTCGGTGGCCAAAGAGTTGGGCTACGAGATTCGCCGGCCCAAGGCAGAACCCGAGGCTAAAAAAACCGAAATGCTGGACGTGGAGGACATCGACCATCTGGTCTCGCGTCCGCCGGTGGTAACCATCATGGGCCACGTGGACCACGGCAAAACCACTCTCCTCGATGCCATCCGCGACACCAAAGTGGCGCAGGGAGAGGCTGGCGGGATCACCCAGCGCATCGGTGCCTACCATGTGGATGTGAACTTTGAAGGCCAGAAGCGGCGCATCGTTTTCCTGGATACTCCCGGCCACCAGGCTTTTACCGCCATGCGTGCCCGAGGAGCCCGCGTTACCGACATCGCGGTTCTGGTGGTGGCCGCCGACGATGGGGTACAACCGCAAACTCTGGAAGCCATTAGCCATGCGCGGGCGGCTCAGGTGCCGATCATCGTGGCCATTAACAAGATCGACAAACCCGGCAGCCAGCCGGAGCGCATCAAGCAGCAGTTGGCGGAGCATGGCCTATTGCCAGAAGAGTGGGGTGGGGATACCCCGATGGTGGAGGTGAGCGCTCTCACCCGCCGTAACCTGGATGCTCTGCTGGAGATGATCCTGTTGGTGGCCGATGTGGCGGAGCTGCAGGCCAACCCCAATCGTCCCGCTCGCGGCACGGTGATCGAGGCCCACTTGGACAAAGCCCGCGGGCCAGTGGCCACTTTGTTGGTGCAAAACGGCACCCTGCGGGTGGGGGATACCCTGGTGGCCGGCGCAGTGCTGGGCCGGGTCAAAGCGATGATGGACGACCGCGGCCAGCGGTTGCAGGAAGCTGGGCCGTCTTCGGCGGTACAACTGCTGGGCTTGGATGAAGTCCCGGCAGCCGGGGATGAGTTTCAGGTTTACACCGACGAAAAAGAGGCCCGTCGCATTGCCCAAGAGCGGGCGGAGGTGCTGCGGCAAACCCGTCTACAACAGGCGCTGCTGTCTCGTCGCGTGAGCTTGGGTAGCGTTTCCGCCAAAGCCCAAGAAGGTCAGCTCAAGGAGTTGAACTTGATCATCAAGACGGATGTCCAGGGATCCGCCGAAGCCATCCAGACAGCGTTGCGGGACTTGCCCCAAGAGGAAGTCCAGTTGCGGGTTCTGCTGGCGGCTCCTGGCGAGATCACGGAAACCGACGTGGATTTGGCTGCGGCCAGCGACGCCATCATCCTCGGCTTCAACACTACCCTGGCCCCCGGCGCCCGTCAGGCTGCCGATGACAAGGGTGTGGACGTGCGGGAGTACGACATCATCTACAACCTGCTGGACGATCTGCGGGCAGCGATGGAGGGCTTGCTGGAGCCGGAAGAAGTGGAGGAGCCGCTGGGCCAAGCGGAAGTGCGCCTGGTGATCCCCATCGGGCGCGGTGCGGTTGCCGGCAGCTATGTGCTCTCGGGCAAGGTGCAGCGCAATGCTCTGGTGCGAGTTCGTCGCAAAGGGGAGGTGGTTTACGAAGGTCGTCTCGACTCTCTGAAGCGCTTCAAGGACGACGTGCGGGAGGTGGCTGCCGGCTTCGAGTGTGGGATCGGCATCGACAAGTTCCAATCCTGGCAGGAAGGCGACATCATCGAGGTGTACCAGATGGTCACCAAGCGGCGGACGCTCACTCCCGCCTAGCTTCACCCCAAGCGACTCTAGGTCGGCCTGCGTTCTCGGGCAGGGGATCCCAAACAGGGCGGGAAAGTTTGAGCTGATCGTGCGAGCGGGAGGAGTCCTCAGAGGGAGGGAAGGGATGCAACAAAGCCAGAGACTGAGCCAGATGCTGTTTGTCACGCTGCGGGAGGATCCCGTCGAGGCCGAGTTGCCCAGCCACAAATTGCTGCTGCGGGGCTGCTTTATCCGGCGGCTCTCCCCAGGGATCTACACCTATCTGCCGCTCCTCTGGCGGGTGCTGCAAAAGATCTCGGAGATTGTCCGGGAGGAGATGAACGCCATCGGCGCTCAGGAGTGTCTTTTGCCCCAGCTGCAGCCGGCAGAGATCTGGCGGGAGTCGGGCCGCTGGGAGGTGTACACCCAGGCGGAAGGGATCATGTTTGCCCTTAAGGATCGCCAGGGACGTGAGCAGGCCCTAGGCCCCACCCATGAGGAGGTGATCACCTTGCTGGCCCGGGATCTCATCCGCTCCTATCGCCAGTTGCCGCAGACGCTCTACCAGATCCAGACCAAGTTCCGGGATGAGATTCGACCCCGCTTTGGCCTGATGCGAGGGCGGGAGTTCATCATGAAAGACGCCTACTCCTTCCATGCCAACGAGGAAAGCCTGCGCCAGACCTACCAGGATATGTACCGAGCCTATAGCCGCATCCTCAGGCGCTGTGGGCTGGAGTTTCGCGTGGTGGATGCTGATGCCGGGGCGATCGGGGGGCCATCGGCGGCCTCGCAGGAGTTTATGGTGCTGGCCTCTGCCGGAGAAGATGAGATTCTCTACACGCCCGATGGCTCCTATGCTGCCAATGTGGAGAAGGCCGTCTCCATCCCGCCGCCAGCGGCAGAGTCTCCCTACACCGCCTTCCAGGTTCTGGATACGCCGGGAACCGAAACCATCGAGAAGCTGGCCGCTTTCCTAAAAATCTCCTCTACCCTGATCGTTAAAAACGTCCTCTACCAAGCCCTCTACGACAACGGCCTGCGGGTGGCAGTGCTGCTCAGCATCCGCGGGGATCAAGAAGTCAACGAGGTCAAACTGGCCAACCACCTCAGCCGCTTGGCAGAGCGCTACCAAGCCAACAAGCTGCTCAAGCTCACCTTGGCGGATGCCGAGATCCAAAACAGTTGGCAGGGGGATCCCATCCCGGTGGGCTACATTGCCCCCGACTTGCCGGATAGCTGTCTGGGCCGGCAAAAAAACCTTGCCCCCCAGATCCTGCGCTTGGCCGACCAGACGGCAGCCCTGCTGCAGAACTTCGTAACCGGCGGCAACCAGGTGGGGCAGCACGTGGTGGGGGCCAACTGGGGCGAGCAATATCCCCTGCCGGAAGTGGTGGATGTGCGCAAGGCACAGGCGGGGGATCGGTGTTTGCTCAACCCCGACCAGATCCTGGAAACGGCCCGTGGCATCGAGATCGGCCATATCTTTCAGCTAGGCCTCAAGTTCTCGCTGCCAATGCGGGCCACCTTTACCGACGAACAGGGATCCGAGCAGCCCCTCTGGATGGGCTGTTATGGCATTGGGGTATCCCGCTTGGCCCAGGCGGCGGTGGAACAGTCCCACGATGCCAACGGGATCATCTGGCCCGTGGCCATTGCCCCCTATCATGTGGTGGTGGTAGTGCCCAACATCTCCGACCCCGAGCAGATGAGCGTGGCAGAGAAACTGGTGCAGGATCTCGCTACTGCCGGCATCGAGACCCTCTGGGATGACCGGGACGAGCGGGCCGGGGTGAAATTCAAAGATGCGGATCTGATCGGGATCCCCTATCGCCTCACCACGGGGCGCAGCCTCAAACAAGGCAAGGTGGAACTCAGCGAGCGGGCCAGCGGCCAAGCCACGGAAATTCCCATTGAAGAAGTGGTGACCACCCTGAAAGAGCGGATTGAAGCAGCCCTAGCTGTGCCAGACTGAGCGTGGTTTCTCCTGAACTCCATGCTGAACATCTCCATTCTTAAAGAAGACGAATCCTATACTTTTCGCTCTTATTTTGAGATGCCCTACGAGCCGGATGAAATCTTGGCTCAGTTTGGCTATCGACTGGAAATTGGGGAGTGGACATGGCCTGTTGCCCCTGCTCCACCTCAAACCCCAGTTCTGAAAGATCGGATCCGACAATTGTTACCTTTGGTTAGCCTCACCAGCGAAACAGCGCGGCGGGAATTGCTGGTGGCTCCTGTGCTGACCGAAGTGGCTCTCCATTGTCGAGTTCCTTTGCGGCTGGAGTATCCCCTGATGGTCAACAATTGGTTGAAGGGCAGCCTCGATTATCTGTTGCGAGGGAAGAACATCCTGCTGGTGGTTGAAGCCAAAAAGGACGATCTAACGCGGGCCTTTGTGCAAATGGCTGTAGAAATGATTGCCCTGGCGCAGGTGGAGCAGCAGGCTCAGATCTACGGTGCAGTGACAATGGGGTCTATCTGGCAGTTCGGACAAATTCTTGCCCATCAGCAGGTGATCAAACAAGACTTAACGCTGTATCGGGTACCTGAGGAGCTAGAAACCATTGCCGGCATTCTCACTGCCATGGTCAGCAACCCTAGCCAATCGTGAATTAAAAGCGTGAATTAAAAGTAAGTCATGGATCGAAAAACAGTCTGGTTTGCCCTAAAATTGATGCTGGCTGCTGCCGGGATCAGCACAGCCATCAAGTATGGTGGCCCTTACTTGGCCTTGCCGGAGCAAATGCCAGTGGTGGTCGGGATGATCGTTTTGCCCACCCTGATCGTGGCTGGGCTCCTGTGGCGCTGGCAACTACAGTCTCCTCTCTCAAAAACTCCCCTGCCAGCCGACAAGGGATCCCTGGCAATGGAAAACGATAAGGCCCTCACCCCCAGCCCTTCTCCCAGGGGAGAGAGGGAAGTCTGAACTGCTGGACATGGAAGGCTGCCCAGATCCCTTGATGGGTGGGGGGAAGGCTATCGGGATGGGCTGGGATCCCTTGAACCCCTACTGCTGGGTAAGGCGCAGGGTTACCGTTGGGCTGGTTTGGTTGCCGGAAGTGGCCGTGAGATTCACCTGATACACCGTGCCAGAGGCCGGAATGGGAGGCCGAACGGTGATGGTGAAACGGCCCTGGGCATCTGCCTGCACCGTTTGGTTGGTCACGGTCTGTTGGGCGCTGATGATGCCCCCCAGAGAGGTCGAAGCCGTTACATTCACCCGCACCGAAGCATTGGGAGCTGTAGTGCCCTGCAGCGTAAACGAAGAGCCGGAAACCCGATCCCCATCCCGCAGGTTGGTGATCTGAGGCAAGAGTGGGCCGGGGGCGCTGACCGTGGCGGAAACCTCTTGGGTGGTCAGCCGCTGGATGCCCCCGGTGGCCCCTTCGATCAGGCGGGCCGGTTGTTCGGCGGTCATGAAGCGCACTTGGCCACCATTTTCCAGGCGGGCGACGACGATCCCTTCCCGGGTGGTATCTTTCGCCTCGATTAGGGCGTTCACTACATAGGTGCCGCTGGAGACTTCCTGAGCCGGCAAGGTTTGCACTTGCCGTCCATCCTGGATGAGGTAAACCGTTACCCGGCTGGAAGGGGTACCTTTGACGGTAACCAGCAGGATTTCCCCGGCTGCCAAGGGGCGACTGCCGGCATTGTGATCCACCAGGTCGATGGAAGCGCGGACAGGGCTACCCACGGTGAAGCTCCAGGTCACGCGGCGGGTCACCCCCTGGGTATTGGTGAACTCCAGCAAGACTTCCCGACGCCCCGGCGGCAGAGGTTGGGCAGGGCGATAGGTGAAGAAATCTCGGGTGATCACCGACTGGGACGTGACATCTTGACCATCCACAAAAACCCTCACCGTTTCCGGGCGCACGCTGACGCCATCTTGGCTGCGGAAAGAAGCCGAGATTGGGGAGGTAGGTTCAACATTGGTGGCCGCTTGAGCTGGGCTGGGATCCGTAATTTGCTGAGCCCTTGCAGGCAAGCTCGACAACCCCACAACCGCAGCACCGATCACCAAGGCCCGGGGAAACCAGGAATACAAGTTATCGCTCATGAGACCATCCAAGAAAAAGATAGAGTACAGACAGACTACACAGGCAACAAGCCCAGAGAAAGGCTAAACAGAGTCCGGCAGAACATCGGCCTCGATATCCTGTTCGAATCCTGTCACAGGGGATGGCCCCTGTCGATACGCCTAAACCTCTGATCGGCTCTCCAATAGACTCAATCCCAGCGTCAAAACCGGGCAAAGTCAACTGCCATCTGCCGTGCCGGATCCCACGTCCATCCTGGCAAAATCCAGAAGATGACTGTAGGTGAGAATGTAAGGGATCCCTTTGAAGGATTTGACTTAACTTGTGTTCGATGGGTAATCGATGGGTATCAGCTCATCTCAATTCACAAAAATAGCCCCTGTCTCTTGCAGATCGAGGCAATGATCGCCGGAGACATCGTTGACCAGCCGCACCTCTACGGTGATCACATTCAAGGGATCCACGCTCACCTGGTAGCCCACAGGAGCCAACATCGGCGTGTTGATGGCCATGCAGTTGGGGATCAGCAGGTTGCTCAGGCGCAACGTTTCGCCGGCAGGCAGTTCCGAGACCTTCTGACGGGGATCGGTAAAGCCGTATTCCAAAGGCAGACCTGTGCGATTGCGGATCACCAGCTCGGCAGGTAGGTTGGGGTTAAAGCGGGCCACTGGGCGATCGAAGACCGATTGATCGACACCCACAGGCAGGCGCGGCAACGGCACGGTTTGGAAGGTGGGCTGAGCGGCAGCAGGGCCCTGTCCGGCAACCCAGGCTCCCAACAGGGCCGCCATCGTCAAGCGGATTCCTTTGCTTCGTTCTGCGTACCTCATGCTTCTGCCTCAGAATGCGCCTTGTGCAAAACTGGGATCCCATGGCAGGCCAAATGAGTGCTTCTCCTTGCCTGCTTGTATTGTTGCCAAAAATGGCTGGATGGGCCAGATGGCCGTCGCTTTTTCAAAGTTGCCCCCCTCTTCGGCCACCGGAGAGCCACACAGCAGGGATCCTCGCGCGGAAGGCTAAGTTGGAGCTGAGCAGAGCTGAAGATGGAAGCAAGGAACAGCCATGCCAGGAGAACCGGAAAAGCCAGAAAAAATGATTCTTGGAAAGGCAGCCTCATTGCAGGCCAGGCGCTGACCATTTTGGCTCTCCTGGGGTCAGCAGCAATCCTGATGGCGGGTTTCCTTCGCTAAACCGAGCTTTCAGATCCACAGTTGGCCCAAAAACTTCAGCACATTGACGGAAGCCGACCTTCCCTCTTCAAAGCAATGGTGGAAATGAATGTTGGGTTTTCAACCCATCCCTCATGACGATTCCCTCGATTGTTGAAGATGCCTTAAAAGCAGGAGTGCTGTCTCTGGAGCAAGAGGCCGCCATCTACTCCATTCTCCACAATCACCCCTGCACCGAGGCCGACCTGAATGCTTTGGAAGTTCTGTTGGACAAGTTAGGCCATTTCCCCGACTCTGCCGACTCAAGGCCGCAAGCCACAGGGTGAAAAGCA
This sequence comes from Synechococcus sp. W55.1, assembly GCF_047461655.1. Lineage (NCBI taxonomy): Bacteria > Bacillati > Cyanobacteriota > Cyanophyceae > Synechococcales > Synechococcaceae > Synechococcus > Synechococcus sp. W55.1. The sequence goes on along the minus strand of NZ_JANSHN010000022.1, from coordinate 9,626 downwards.
GCCCAGCAGAGAAGGGATCCCTGCTGGGTCTAGCCCCACGAAAAGGGAAACTCAGCTCAGCAACCGGCGGGCAGTGTTGAGCACGTTCTCCACCGTGAAGCCGAACTTCTCCATGCACACCGGGCCGGGGGCGGAAGCGCCAAAGCGATCGATGCCAATGGCCACCCCCTCAAACCCCAGGTACTTGTGCCAGCCGAAGGTGCAGCCTGCCTCGACGGAGACGCGCTTGGTGACGTTGGGGGGCAGAACGGAATCGCGGTAGCTCTGGGGCTGGGCCTCAAACAGCTCCATACAGGGCATAGAGACCACCCGCACGGCCCGGCCTTCCTGCTTCAGTTGGGCTGCAGCTTTCACCGCCAGCTCCAGTTCAGAGCCGGTGGCGATCAAGATCAGCTCTGGATTGGGGGCATCCACCACCACATAGGCCCCTTTGGCTACGCCTTCAACAGAGGTGCCCTCCACCGGGTTGACGGCTTGCCGGGTAAACACCAGCACAGAAGGGGTGGTCTTGGCTTCTAGGGCCACCTGGTAGGATCCCACCGTTTCGCGGGCATCTGCCGGGCGCAGCACATAGAGATTGGGAATGGCCCGCAGGGAGGCCAAAGTTTCCACCGGCTGGTGAGTGGGGCCATCTTCCCCCAAGGCGACGGAGTCGTGGGTCATGACGTGCAGCACCCGCACCTGCGAGAGGGCGGACAGGCGGATGGCAGGCCGCATGTAGTCGGTGAAGATCAAAAAGGTGGCGTCGTAAGGGATGAGACCTCCATGAAGCGCCATGCCGTTGGCAATGGCTCCCATGCCGTGTTCCCGCACCCCAAAGCGGAAGTTACGCCCCTCGTAAGAGCCGGCCTGAAACTCTGGGATCCCTTTTAAATAGGTCATGTTGGAGTGGGCGAGATCTGCGGATCCCCCCAGCAGTTCCGGCACCGCTTTGGCCAAGGCATTCAGACAAAACTTGGAGAGGTTGCGGGTGGATTCTCTGCCGGTTTCGGCAATGGGGGCCAGCGCTTCTTTCCAGCCCACCGGCAGCTCCCCGGCCATGATGCGCTTGAACTCGGCGGCCTCTTCGGGGTAAGCCTTCTCGTAGGCGGCGAAGCGCTCGTTCCACTCGGCCTCGGCCTTGGCCCCTTTTTCGATGGCCTGACGGAAGTGGGCCAGCACCTCGTCGGGAATGTAAAACTCCGGCTCCAGAGGCCAACCCAGGTTTTGTTTGGTGAGCTTCACCTCTTCCGGCCCCAGGGGTGCCCCATGGACGCTCTCGCTGCCGGCCTTGTTGGGGGATCCGTAGCCGATGGTGGTCTCGACAATGATCAAAGAAGGCTTGTTGGTGACTTCCTTGGCTTTTTGGATGGCCTCGGCGATCCCCTTCAGGTCGTGGTTGCCGTCGTCTACCTTTTGCACGTGCCAGCCGTAGGCTTCATAGCGTTTGCCCACATCTTCCGTAAAGGCGATTTCTGTGCTGCCGTCGATGGAGATGTGGTTGCTGTCGTAGAGCATGATCAGCTTGCCCAGTTGCAGGTGGCCGGCCAAAGAAGCTGCTTCGGAAGCCACCCCCTCCATGTTGCAGCCATCCCCCAAGATCACGTAGGTGTAGTGATCCACAATGGTGTGGCCGGGCTTGTTGAAGCGGGCGGCCAGATGGGCCTCGGCAATCGCCAGCCCAACCGCGTTACCCACCCCTTGCCCCAGCGGGCCGGTGGTGACCTCTACCCCCGGAGTTTCAAAGTTTTCCGGGTGGCCGGGGGTTTTGGATCCCCACTGGCGAAACTGCTTGATGTCCTCTAGGCTCACATCAAAGCCGGTCAGGTGCAGCAGCGCGTACTGCAGCATGCAGCCGTGCCCCGCCGAGAGCACAAAGCGATCCCGATCCACCCACTTGGGGTTGCGGGGGTTGAACTTCATGAACTGCTGCCACAGCACATAGGCCATGGGTGCTGCTCCCATCGGTAGGCCGGGGTGGCCGGAGTTGGCCTTCTGAACAGCATCCACCGCCAAAAAGCGAATCGTGTTGATGGCAAGTTGTTCCAGAGAGGGAGGAGCAGCGACAACCATGTGGGATCCCTATCGCTCGACATTTGCTTTCCAGTATGCCGCGTTTTGGGTCGTGCTTCCGAGGCGGCAGGGATCAATTGGGCCGGGAAATTGGCTTTGTCCAAATTCCAACGGGGCCAAATGGCAGGCTAAGCTGAGTGATACCGTCGCTGCTGTTTTGTGCTGGAGCACTTCTTTGACCGTTGTTTCTTCTTCTCCTGGCGGCAAACCCTCCTGGCTGCGGGCCAAGGCCCCTCAACGGGTGGGATCCGTCAAACAACTGCTGCGGGACTTGGGCCTGAACACGGTTTGCGAAGAGGCTTCCTGTCCCAACCTGGGGGAGTGTTTTGCCAACGGCACCGCCACCTTTTTGATCATGGGCCCGGCCTGTACCCGCGCCTGCCCCTACTGCGATATCGACTTCACCAAACGCCCTCTGCCCCTGGATGCCACTGAACCCCTGCGGGTGGCAGAAGCAGTGGAACGCTTGGGATTGCGCCATGCGGTGATTACGTCGGTGAATCGGGACGACCTGCCCGATGGGGGAGCCAGCCAGTTTGTGGCCTGCATTGCGGAAATCCGCCGCCGCATGCCCCAGACCACCATCGAGGTCTTGATCCCAGACCTATGTGGTAACTGGCAGGCGCTGCAGCAGATCTTGGCCGCCCGACCGACGGTGCTCAACCACAATACCGAAACGGTGCCCCGCCTCTATCGCCGTGTACGCCCGCAAGGGAACTACGAGCGCTCCCTCAAACTGTTGGAGTTGGCACGGCAATGGGATCCCGGCCTGTACACCAAGTCGGGGGTGATGTTGGGTCTGGGAGAGACAGCCGAGGAGATCTTGCAGGTGATGCGGGATCTGCGCCGGGTGGGTTGTGACATCCTCACGCTCGGCCAATACCTGGCGCCCAGCCCCAAACACCTGCCGGTGGAGCGCTACGTTCCCCCCGAAGAGTTCGACCATTGGCGACGGGTGGGGGAAGAGCTGGGCTTTTTGCAGGTGGTGTCCTCCCCTCTCACCCGCAGCTCTTACCATGCCGAGGCCGTACAAGATTTGATGCGCCACTCTCCCAAAGGGGGATCCTGAGTAGCGGCTCTCCACCAAGTTAGACTGCTGAAAGCCCGAGGCTGGTGTGTTCCTGACACCGCCAAGGAGACCCAAGACCGGGAACCCAATCATGGATATGAACAGGATCCCTCCTTCTACTAGCAGCAGCTCAGAAACCGGCTTGGTTCCCTCACCCCAGGGTTGGCCACAGCCTCTCCGCTGGCGGCCACCACTGGTCACTCCAGAAGAATATGCCGAGTTGATGGTGGGATTGATGCGGGAGTCTCGCCTCAGCCTGAACTACTTGATGTTGGTGCTCGGCTCCTGTGTGATTGCCACGTTGGGGTTACTGGCCAATAGCCCGGCCGTGATCATTGGGGCGATGATCGTGGCTCCTTTGATGCTGCCGATTCGCGGCATGGCCATGGGGGCTTTAGATGGGAATGTGGTCTTGTTTCGTACAGGCATCCTGTCTTTGACCGTGGGAACTGGTATTGGGGTGGGGGTATCTTTCCTGCTGGGGTGGTGGGTAGGTCTTCCCAATTGGGGCAGCGAAATTTTGGCCCGCACTCAACCCAACCTGTTGGATTTGGGAGTGGCGCTAGCAGCAGGGGGAATTGGCGCTTTTGCTAGGGTGCGCAAAGAGATCGCCGACAGTTTGGCAGGGGTTGCGATTGCTGTGGCCTTAATGCCGCCGGTGTGTGTGATTGGTTTGGGACTGGCCCATGCCGACTGGGAGATCAGCCTAGGAGCAACCCTGCTCTATTCCACCAACCTGTTGGGGATTGCCCTGGCTTGCATGGTTACGTTTTTGCTGATGGGCTACGCCCCCTTGCACAAGGCCCGTTCTGGATTGGTGTGGATGTTCGGTTTGGTGATGGTGTTGCTGGTGCCGCTGGCAGCCAGTATGACTCAACTGCTGTATCAATCTCGGTTGGAATGGGCGCTACGAACCGCCTTGCTAAACAGAACCATCACCTTCCAACGGGTAACCCTATTGCGCAGCGAGTTTAACTGGGTGGTCAATCCCCCAGAAGTAGTGCTGTCGGTACGAGCAGACGAGCCGGTTACCCCCAGGCAGGTGACTTTGCTGGAGGAATTTGTGGCGGCGGAGGTAGGTCGCCCCTTTACCCTGTTTTTCAGGTGGTACAAGACCAAGAGGTGCGCCGAGAAATGCCTGCCCCAGAAGAGCCTGAGTCGGATCCCGAGGTTAACCCTACAGAGGCAACTCTTTCCCCACGACCGAGGGGGATTATTCCCCCCTACTGAATCGCCGGGTGGGCTTGCTACAACGTCAGGGATCCCACATTTTGTTCTAACAACTGGGCCAGATCCTGCAGGAAAGCCGCCGCATGAGCCCCGTAGATGACACGGTGATCGCAGGTGAGGTTCACCTGCATTTGGGAACGGATGGCAATGGCTTTTTCCGGCGTCGCCACCACCGTGGGGCGAGAAGCGCCGATGGCCAAAATGGATCCCTGGTTGGGGGGCAAAATGGCATCGAAGCGATCCACCCCGAACATGCCCAGGTTGGAGAGGGTAAAGGTGCCGCTATTGTACTCTTCCGGCTGCAGTTGCTTGCGCCGCGCCCGCTCCACCAGATTCTTCCAACGGCGGGAGATCTCGTACAGATCGAGCCGGTTGGCCTGCTTCAAGACAGGAGTGATCAGCCCGCCATCCTCCATGGCCACCGCCACCGCGATGTTGATATCGGCTTTGTAGTGGATCCCGCCTTCTGTGTAGCTGGCATTCAGAAGGGGGTGCTTCTCCAGGGTCATGGCCACGGCTTTGACCAAGAGGGCCGTCAGGGTGACTCCTTTGGGCTTCACCTGTTGGTAGAGGTGATCCAGGCTATCGGTGGTGATGGTGTAGCCCACGTGGAACACTGGCACGCCCAGGCTGGCGTTCATATTGCGCACCACCGCCGCTTGTAAAGTGCTGAGGGGAACCGTTTCTCCCAAGGGGACAGCCGCAGGAGTTGGGGACGTAGGGGCTGGGGCAGAGGGGGCAGCCACTGCAGGAGCGGAAAGGGCCGCTGCCCGCTCCACGTCTTCGGCTATGATGCGACCGTTGGGGCCGGAGCCGCGCACGGTGCGCAGATCGATCCCCAGGCTTTCCGCCAATTTTTTCGCCCGCGGGGAAGCCACGATCCGCTGGGATCCGGCGCCATCCGATCCATTTGGCAGTGTAGAGGTGGGGGTTGCCGCAGGGGCAGGACTTGTCGGCTGAGCTGCAGAGGCGCGGTCTGCGCTAGGTGGAGCCGCAGGGGTAACGCCAGCAGCGAGGGCTTTGGCTTTTTCCTGAGCTTGGGCCACTTCCGCTTCGCTTTCGGCAATCAGGGCAATGGGGGCGCCCACCGGGGCTGATTCCCCTGCCGGCACCAGGATACTGGCCAGGATGCCGCTGTGGAAGGACTCCACATCCATGTCCGCTTTGTCCGACTCCACCACTAGGATGTTTTCTCCCTTCTCCACCCGGTCGCCGGGGTTTTTCAGCCAGGCGACGATCTTGCCCGTTTCCATGGTGGAGCTGAGGGCCGGCATGGAGAATTCGTGGATCATCGATGGGGATGGGAACACAGCAGAAAAGATTGTAACCCAGGAGACGGGATCCCTGCGCACGTCCCTGGGCCGGCTTTGGGCTCACCGGGCGCCAGCCGCTTCTGCTTCGGCCACCACCAGCAGAGTTTTCAGCAGGGAATCGGGGTTGAGGCTGATGGAATCGATCCCTGCCTGCACCAGGAAGCGGGCGAAGTCGGGGTAGTCGCTGGGAGCCTGGCCACAGATGCCGATCTTGCGCCCGTGGCTTTTCACCGTCTGGATCACCTGGGCGATCATCCGCCTGACGGCCTCGTTGCGCTCGTCAAAAAGGTGGGCCACCAGGGCTGAGTCGCGATCCAGGCCCAGAGTGAGCTGGGTGAGGTCGTTGGAGCCGATGGAGAAGCCGTCGAAGATCTGGCAAAACGCGTCGGCCAGGATGACGTTGCTGGGCAATTCACACATCACGTACACCTGCAGACCGTTTTCTCCCCGCACCAGGCCATGGCGGGCCATCTCTTCCAGCACCTTGTGCCCCTCTTCCGGCGTGCGGCAGAAGGGGATCATCAAGATCACGTTGGTCAGGCCCATCTCATCCCGCACCCGTTTCATGGCCCGACACTCCAAGGCAAAGCCCTCACGGTAGCGGGGATCCGTGTAGCGGGAAGCCCCCCGCCAGCCGATCATCGGGTTTTCCTCGTGGGGCTCGTAGCGGGATCCCCCCAACAGGTGGGCATACTCGTTGCTCTTGAAATCCGACAGCCGCACGATCACCGGCTTGGGATAGAAGGCGGCGGCGATGGTGCTCACCCCTTGGGCCAGCTTATCCACAAAGTATTCAGGCTTATCGGGATATTGGGCGGTCAGCTCCGCCAGGCGCGGCTCCTCTTTCACCGCCTGCTCGTAGTTGAGCAAAGCCAGCGGGTGGACTTGAATGTGGTTGGCGATGATGAACTCCAGCCGCGCCAGCCCGACCCCATCGCAAGGGATCCCGCTGAGGCCGAAGGCTTTTTCTGGGTTGCCCACATTCATCATCAGCTGGGTGCGGGGACGGGGCAGCTTCTCCAGGGGGATCTCGCTCACTTCATAGGGCAGCAAGCCGGGATAAACCCGCCCTTCTTCTCCCTCGGCGCAGGAAATGGTGATGGGCTGGCCGGAGCTGAGCACCTGGGTGGCGTTGCCGCAGCCAACAATGGCCGGGATCCCCAGCTCGCGGGCGATGATGGCCGCATGGCAGGTTCTGCCCCCCTGGTTGGTGACGATGGCGCTGGCTTTCTTCATGATGGGCTCCCAGTCGGGATCCGTCTTCTCGGTCACCAGCACCTCTCCAGCTTGGAACTGATCCGAGCGGCGCACATCCAAGATAAGGCGGGCTGTACCCTGGCCGATGGCCTCGCCCACCGCCCGCCCCCGCACCAGAGGTTCGGGCCGCACTTCCGGCTGGGTGAAGCGATAGGTGGTCAGCCGGTTGGCCGCTTTTTGCGATTGCACCGTTTCGGGGCGGGCCTGCACGATAAACAGCTCCCCGGTGAGGCCATCTTTGGCCCACTCGATGTCCATCGGCGTGAAATGGCCCCGCTGTGCCGAGTAGTGCTCCTCGATCAAGCAGGCCCACTGGGCCAATTTGAGGATTTCCTCATCCCTGAGGGCATATTGCTTGCGCAGGCTTTCGGGGACAGCCACGTTTTTGGTGGAACGGGATCCCCCCTCGTCGTAGACGAGCTTCAGGGCTTTGCTGCCCAGCTTGCGGGAGAGAAGGGGTCGCAGGCCCCGCTTGAGGGTAGGTTTGAACACCACGTATTCGTCGGGGTTGACGATCCCTTGCACCACGTTTTCCCCCAGACCATAGGCGGCGGTGATGAGCACTGCGTCTTTGAAGCCGGTTTCCGGGTCGATGGAGAACATCACCCCCGAACAGGCCAGGTCGGAGCGCACCATCTTCTGCACCCCCACCGAAAGGGCCACTTGAAAGTGGTCAAAGCCCTTGATTTGGCGGTAGGAAATGGCCCGGTCGGTAAACAGGCTGGCAAAACAGTGGTGGCAGGCGTTGAGCACCGCCCGCACCCCATGCACGTTCAGGTAGGTCTCCTGCTGGCCGGCAAAGCTGGCATCCGGCAAGTCTTCTGCCGTGGCGCTGGAGCGCACTGCCACATCGGTGTCGGGGCCGTAGCGCTCGCACAGCTTCTGGTAGGCTTCCGTGATGGCCTGCTCTAGCTGAGGGGGAAAGGGAGTCTGCAGAATTAAGGTGCGGGCAGCCTTGCCGCGATGGCGCAGGTTGTTCACGTCTTCAATGTCGAGATCCCGAAAGATCTCGCGCAGCTTTTCCTCCAAACCCGCAGAGGCGATGAACTGGCGATACGCATGGGCCGTGGTGGCAAATCCTGTGGGCACCTGGATCCCTTGTGGAGCCAACTGTTGGAGCATCTCCCCCAGAGAGGCATTTTTCCCGCCCACCTGGGCGATATCTCTCAGCCCCACCTCCGTCAGTGGCAAGACCAAAGGCAGCTCTGACAAGAACTGAGGGTCTTGTTGAGGCCGGGATCCCACGGTTGCTCTATCCGACATGCCTCACCTCCCTGTGCGAATTGAACCCCTTGTCCTCGGACGATTGAGCCCATCGCAATCTGCAATCGAGAAATCGATGTTGTGGTGACATCCTCAGGACGATTGCGTGCGAGAGAAAGACTCCCTCTGGGCCAGAAGTCGGCCCGGCTTCTCCCGATGGGCTTTACTCTCACTCTACTGAGGTTTTTTCTCCGGCTGCGATGCCCAGAAAATCGGGAAGAAAGGGCTCAAAAGGGGATGAACCAAACAGGATTCTGGGAAAGCTGCCTCGGCGAAGTTGCCACAAATCTTTGCCCTTTTTTACTTCAAGCAAAAATAACAAACTGCCACAATGAAAAAAGACAGTTTCCGCAACAGGGCAAATCGGTCGGGCATGGAAAGCCACCAGGATCTGCCGGTGGAGGTTCGACAGGTAACGGTAACCGAGAAACAGCAGGGATCCCGGCTGGATCGAGGCTTGGCGGAGCAACTCCCCGATTTGTCTCGCTCGCGCCTGCAACAGCTCATTCGGGCGGGGCAGGTTTGGCTGAATGGGAAGCCCTGCCTGGATAAAAATCGCGCCTTGCAAACGGGGGATCGGATTGAGGTGCGGATCCCGGCGGTTACCCCTTCGAGACTGGAGCCGGAGCGGATCCCGCTGGACATTCTCTACGAAGATGACGACCTGATTGTGCTCAACAAACCCCGCGATCTGGTAGTGCATCCGGCTCCCGGCCATCCCAGCGGCACACTGGTTCACGCGCTGCTGGCCCATTGTCCCCGCCTGTCGGGCATCAACGGCGAACAGCGTCCGGGCATTGTGCATCGCCTCGACAAAGACACCACCGGCGCGCTGGTGATCGCCAAACACGATCAAGCCCACCAGCATCTGCAAGCCCAAATTCAAGCCAAAACTGCCCGGCGCCTCTATTTGGGGGTGGTGTTCGGTCGTCCGGCTCAAAGTCAGGGCACCGTCTCTGCCCCCATTGGGAGGCACCCGGTGGATCGGCAAAAGATGGCCGTCCTGCCCCCCGGCCAAGGGCGAGCGGCGGTAACCCACTGGCAGGTGCTGGAGCGCCTGGGCAACTACACCCTGATGCAGTTTGAGCTGGAGACGGGGCGCACCCATCAAATTCGGGTTCATGCTGCCCATTTGCGCCTGCCGATTGTCGGGGATCCCCTCTACACCCAGAGCAAAACCAGCCCTGTCAAACTGAGCGGCCAAGCCCTTCACGCTTGGAAACTTTCCTTCATCCACCCGCGCAGCGGCCAGCCGATGCACTTTACTGCCCCCCTTCCTGAGGAGTTCGAGCGGCTCCTGCGGCAATTGCGCAGCCAAGTCAGCTAGAAATCGCAGGAGCCCCGCACTGTACCCGTAGGGTCAGTGTCGGGAGGAATGCGGAAGTTACGATAGAACCATGACCCAAGTCCTGACCGTCTCCTGCAAGCTCAAGGTGTCCCAG
>NZ_JANSHN010000021.1:50040-59980 GCF_047461655.1 Synechococcus sp. W55.1 | reverse complement strand
TTGTACACACATGAAAGCCGCCCTGTCGCGTCAGCGGGCCGTAGGCCTCAAGGGCGGGGCTTCAGACCCAGTTTTTTCGGTGACTGCGATTAGTGCGATTTGACATTCGAGTTGAGATTTGCCGGCTGGGATCCCGCAGCAGACGGCGCTTCATAAGGCCCAAGATCCGGCTAGCCTAGACTAGGGGATTATAAGGTTTACAAAGTTGAATATCAGCCAGCCAAATGTCGGGATCCCGGTACAGCCAAGAGGACGTGCAGCAGATCCTCCAGCGGGCCATTGCCCGCCAGCCACGCCTGGGCGAGTTCACCCGCTCCCAACTGCAGGAGATGGCTGCCGAACTGGGGATCTCCCCCCAAGAGCTGGACTTGGCCGAGCAGGAATGGAAGGCCTGGCAAGAGCTGAACAGCCAACACCGAGAATTCCAGCGCTACCGCCGTCGGCAGTTTTACCAACTGCTGGGCCGCTATGGAATTGTCAACAGCTTTTTGCTGAGCTTGGACTGGCTCTCCGGTGGGGGGCTATCCTGGTCGCTATTTATCCTCATGGGCTGGGGCTTGACCGTTTCCCTCAAGGGCTGGAACGCCTACCAAACAGAAGGTGAACGCTACGAGAAAGAATTTCGCCAATGGCAGAAGAAACGCCAGAAAGATCTCCGCCGCAAGTAAGCGCAGCCCACCCAAGAAGCCCGTCTCGCTGATGGAAATGGATTTCTCTCCAGACCTTGACTGGGGAGAGGTGCTATCATAGGCTTCCGGCATCAGTGAATGCCTGTGCGGGCGTAGTTTAATGGTAAAACCGCAGTCTTCCAAACTGCTGTTGTCGGTTCGATTCCGTCCGCCCGCTTCCCAACACTGGGCAGGCCTTAAACTAAACCTCAAAACTCGCCTGCTGTAGGCCTTTCCGGGCCCAACCTAGCCCCAAGGCAACGGTTGAGTTCGGGGCGAAAAGTGTCTGCGAGGGGGGTGGAGAAGGAGCAAAGCAGGAGGAGTCTTGTGAGCTTTTGGTCTGACCGTGGCGTATCGCGGCTGGGGTGGTACTACCGTGGAAGGCGTTACCGGTTGTCGACGGGGGTGCCGGATACGACGGCAAGCCGGCGGGTGGAGTCGGAAGCTGGTTGCCTTGGTTAAGCTTCTCTAGGAGGAGCTAGATAAGGAAGACGCTTTCGGATCCCTATAGCCAAAGTACAGGGTATGTGGTTCCAAAAAGCATAGCTGGTTGAACCAAGCTGTGCTTTTTCCTCTCACAATCTGGCCGGTAATTTTTCTTAATCAGAACTTAATCTCAAAATAACTAGAAAATAACTTTTGGATGATTTTATTGAGGTATTCTGAGCTGTATTCAACTCCTAAAATAGGGGGAAACCTGGGAACCCCGAAGCCAAAGCTTCCCCCGGCTTCCGGCGAGTTTTGTGAGCGAAGTGGGATCCCTGCTACGCAGGGGGTGCTTCTATCCATATCCATGTGGTTGTGACTTATAGTGGCTGTGATAGATGTTGTCTGAAAAGCTGCAATACAGGCTTATTCTCCGGTGAATTTGGGCAATGCTCTCATTTGTGCCAGATCGGCAGTAAAGTGAGAGTAAATGCAAAAACCGATTTTGGAATGGTTAGGAGAATCACCGTGCGTCCTCTATCTTTGTTGGCGGTGCTTTGCAGCGTGGCTTTTGCCCAGCCTTTTGCGTGGGGATCCTTGAGCTCAGCCTGGGCTAAGCCTTCCGGGACGTTGCGTTTGTACACCTCCCAACCCGATGCAGATGCTCAGAAAACTGTTGCTGCATTTCGGGAAGTTTATCCAGAGGTTTCGGTGGAGATCTTTCGCTCCGGCACCGAGGAGGTGATCAGCCGCTTTCTTTTAGAAGCAGAAAAGGGCAGCCCCCAGGCAGATGTGTTGTTGGTGGCCGATGCGCCCACCTTTGAGCTGCTGAAAGCCCGCAATTTGCTGGAGTCCTACTGCAGCCCTGAGGCCAAAGCCATCGCTGCCACCTACTACGACCCAGACTGCCACTACTTCGGCACCAAGATCTTGGCCACGGTGATCGTTTACAACACGGCCAAAGCCCAGCCCATCGATAGCTGGGCAGCCCTGGCCCAGGTTCCTGAAGGCCAACTGGTGATGCCCAGCCCTACCTATTCGGGCGCCGCCGCCTACAACTTGGGGGTTATCACCCGCACCCCCGGCTTGGGCTGGGAGTGGTACGAAGCCCTGAAAAAGAACAAGGCAGTGCTGGTGCAAGGCAATGGCGCTGTGGCTCGCAACGTCGCCAGTGGCGAACAAAGCTACGGCATGGTGGTGGACTTTCTCGCCATTCGCAGCCGCAACGAGGGATCCCCAGTGGAGGTGGTCTATCCCAAGGAGGGTGTGCCATTGATTACAGAGCCGGTGGGAATTGTAAAAGGAACGCCCAACCTGGAAGCTGCCCAGGCTTTTGTGGACTTCTTGCTGTCTCAGAAGGGGCAGGAGGTTGCTGCAGGGATGGGCTATATGCCACTGCGGCAGGATGTCACACCTCCGAAAGGGTTCCCCGCCTTGAGCGAGCTGAAGATCTTAAGCGTGCCGGCGACGGAGTTGGCCGAGAGCCGCGAGGCCGACAAGGCTCGCTTTGCCAAGTTGTTTGGGGAATAGGTTGACATCAAGCTGGCCAGACGCTGGCCAAGTCTTGCGGTGGAAGGACTTGAGCAAAGGGTTGAGGCACCCCATTATCCCCTGGCTGGTGGCTGTAGCCGCCCTTGTGACTCTGACCCACGTCTATCCCCTCTGGAGGCTGCTGCAGCGGGCCTTGGGCGGCGAAGGTGAGAACATCCGCTGGTTGCTGGAAACGCCTCGCGTCCATCTGGCGCTACGCCATAGCCTTTGGGTGTCCGCGGCCTCAGCGGCGCTGGCTCTTGGGGCCGCTCTGCTGCTGGCGGTGCTCACCACCCAGACGGATCTGCCGGGCCGCGGGATCCTACGGCTGCTCTTTTTGTCTCCTCTGGTGATTCCGCCCCAGGTTTTGGCCTTGGCCTGGATCCAGTGGGCTGGGCCGGTGGGCTATCTGCAGCAGGGGCTGCGCTGGATTTTGGGAAAGCAGGGATCCCTGTGGAGCCTCTACACACCGGCGGGGATCATCCTGTTGCTGGCTCTTTTTGTGCTGCCGATTGCCTATCTGACGCTGGTGGCGGGCCTGAGCCGGCTCTCCAAGCAGGCTCAGGAGGCGGCCCAACTGGATGGGGCAAACCTGCTGCAGGTTTGGCTCTACGTCACGCTGCCTCTGTTACGGCCCTCTGTGGCGGCAGCAGCAGCACTGGCGTTCCTGGGGGCCTGGGGCAATTTCGGGATCCCGGCCTTGCTGGGGATCCCGGGGCGCTACCTGACCTTGCCCACTCTGCTGTACCAGGAGGTGATCAACTTCAGCGGCGATGGGTTTGGGCGCAGTGCGGCGCTGGCGTTGCTCTTTGGCCTGCCGGCCCTCTTCTTCTTGAGCTGGCCCCAGCGGAGTCAGGAGGGGTTGGATCCCGGCGAGGCGCCTCCGGATCCCTATCGCCTGGGCTGGCTGGGTTGGCTGCTCAGCGGGATCCTTTTCGCCGCAGCTCTGCTGGTCGTTCTTGGGCCCTTGCTGGCCATGGCTGCGACTGCCCTGCTGCGGGCCTATGGCCTGCCCCTGACCTGGTCTAACCTAACCCTGGAGCATTTCCGCATGGTTCTTTTTGATCTGGAGCGGGCCCGCCGCGCCACGCTGCACAGTTTGGGCTTGGCGGGAGGAGCGGCACTGCTCTGCAGCGGGATAGGGACGATCTTGGGCTATGCCCTGACCCGCTTGAAGGTGCCGCTGTTGGCCCTGCTCAGCTTCATCGTGGACTTGCCCTATGCCCTGCCGGGCCTGATTTTTGCTTTGTCTCTCATCTTGGTGTGGTTGCCTCCTCCCCTGCCGGGGCTGAGCCTCTACGGCACCCTATGGCTGATCCTGATGGCCTACCTGGGGCGGTTCTCGGCCCTGGCACTGCAGCCCCTGCAAGCGGCGTGGCGCAGCTTGGATACCAGCCTTGAGGAGGCAGCCAGTATTGACGGGGCCTCCCTGCTGCAAACCTTTCGCCACATCTTGGTGCCGCTGCTGGCGCCAGCCCTGACGGCGGCAGTGTTGCTGGTATTTCTGCAATCTTTTGCCGAGCTGACCCTCTCCGCCCTCTTGGTGACCTCCCGCTCGGAGACCTTTGGGTGGCTCATCTTTGGCTTGCAACAAGGGGGCTATACCCAGCAAGCGGCGGCCCTAAGTACCTTGCTGCTGATCGCGCTCTTTGCCCTGGCCGCGGGGATCCAGGCGCTGCGGCGGCATGCCAAGCCAAGCTGAGGAGGGGATCCCTGCAAATCCTTCACGGATTGGGGCCGACTGTGGTGGTGCGGCGGATCGGTTGACCTTTCAGGGTATTGCCTTCTACTGTTTTCACCCAGCCTTGCCCTGGTACAAATCGGTACTGCACATCGGTATCAGAGCCACCGAGCAGATCCCCTTGGGCATTGAAGACGCGAGTTTCCCGCTGCCAGTGTCCTGGCCCGGTCGGTGTGCTGCTCGACTCGGTGGTGTAGGTTTGGCCGCGAGCATTGTTGAATTGGCCGCTGCGCTGCCAGCCTTGCCCCGCTTGGCCCTCGATAAGGCTCGAGCTGCTGCCCACCGTCTTGCCCTCGGCGTTTTGCAGGGTGGTGCTGCCCTGCCGTTGCCAACCCTCATGTGTGTGAGTAGTGGTGTGCTGATGGTTCAGGTTCCAGGTCTGACCTTGTTGGGTAGTGACTTGGCCGGAGTAGTCTCCTTGGATCCCTTGACCGGGAATGAGTTGCCGGGATCCCTGGCCGGAATAGGTGCCGCTGCTGGATCTCCCATCGGGGCCGGTGCGAGTGTAGGTGCCGGAAGTTGTGAAGGTGCGTTCGTCGCTCAGGGCCGGGGATCCGCCCGTTGACGAGGGGGCGATGCGGCTGCGTTGACGGGGGCGAGCCTGCGCAAAGGGGGCAAGCGCCATCAGGAGGGCAATAGCCAACAACAGGCAAAAGCTTGCATTTTTCATCTTCATTCTCATTTTTCCAGACCCCTAGAGAGGTTGTCGATCATAACCCAGGCTCAGCCTTTACCCTGTCTGACTCTGACTTTGGCCTGAAGGTTCACTTCCTAGAGGGATCCCGCCAGACATAACCTGCTCTTAATGTCGGTGCTGTAATCTCAGAGGTGCCTTTAGCGAATGCGACTGCATTTTTCTATGAATACCCGTCGTACTTTCCTGGCTGTTGCGGCTGGCCTGGTGGCTGCGTCTGCTGCTGCTCTTCTGGCTGCCGACAGCTTTGCTCAGTCTCCTGCCGAAGTCAAAGTTTGGATTGCCTTTACCGACAACCGCCTGGATTGGGCCCGCGAAAAAGCGGCAGAGTTCAACAAACAATTTCCTCAATACAAAGTTACGGTCGAAGGCTACGGCAACTACGAAGAAATTCAGCAAGCCACCGACCTGGCCATTCAACAAAATGCTGCTCCTTCGGTGGTGCAATGGTTTGAGGTGGGCACCCAACGGGCACGGGATTTTGGTTACTTCAAGTCCATTGCTGATGCTCTGGGCAATCGCACCGAAGTGAACGGGATCCCGGTGAATTTCGACGATTTTATTGAGCCGGTGGTGAGCTACTACACCCTGGATGGCAAATTTACGTCCATGCCCTGGAACAGCTCCAGCCCCATTCTCTACTCCAACACGGCCATCTTGAAGAAGGCAGGGATCGAAAAGCCGCCGGCCACCTGGCAGGAGCTAGAGGCTGCCTGTCAGAAGATCATGGCGCTTCCCGACGCTCCCCAGGGCTGTGTGACCTGGCCCAATCACGGCTGGTTCTACGAGCAGTGGATGGCCCAGCAGAATGCCCTCTTGGCCAACAACGACAATGGCCGTGCCGCCCGTGCCACCCAGGTCTTTTTGGACTCGGAGCCGTCAATTGCCATCGCCACCTGGTGGAAAGGGATGTATGACAAAGGCTACTACATCTACAGCGGCAAGCAGCGGGATTGGGCAGCCACAGAGCAGGCCATCCAGACCGGTACCGTCGCCATGGCCATCACCAGCAGCGCCGATGCCGCCAACATCACCAATGCCGCCAAGCAGAACAACATCGAGCTGGTCACCACCCGCATGCCCTACAACGCCGACAAGGGTTGGACAGGCAACTTGATCGGGGGAGCCAGCCTCTGGTTGGTGAAGGATCTGCCCAAAGAGGTGGAAGAGGGGGCGCTGACCTTCATGCTGTGGCTCAATAACACCGAAAATGCTGCCGAGTGGCACCAAGTGACCGGCTACTTGCCCATTCGGAAAAGCTCGGTAGCTTTACTGGAGTCGAAGGGCTGGTTCAAGGAAAACCCCAACTTCTTCACCGCCAGCGACCAAATTAATAATTCCAAAGTGACCCCTGCCACCCGTGGGGCGCTGCTGGGGGCCTTCCCTGAGATTCGCAACGTGGTAACCCAAACCATGGAGGATCTCATGGTGAAGGGCGGGGATCCAGCCCAGGCTATGGCCAAGGCCAACCAGGAGGCCAACCGCCTTCTAGCCGAGTACAACTCCCTCTACCAGTAACCTGGATGTCGATGGGCTGACGGTGTCATTGAGGGATGGGGGTGGGCGGCAGCCTGCCCCTTTTTGGGTTTTGACGAGGCTCTTGTGAAGAGCAAAGCCGAGGTGAGAGGCATGTTGGGATTCGTCCAAGTGTTGGTGCCGCTGTTGGCAGGGTTGCTGGGATCCCTCTGGATGGGGCTCCGTTTTCGACGCATCGAGTGGCCTGTGCCGGTGGGGGCAGTGCTGGGGGGCCTAGCAGGAGGGCTGGGATCCCTGATCTTTATGGTGCCCCTGGATTTTTGCACTTTTGAGCCGGAGCGCAAGGCCATCGACATGGCCTTTGGCGTGGGGCTGGTGCTGGCGGGCATGGCCATTCCCCTCTGGCCGCTGTTGGCGTGGACGCAGAAGGAGCAGGAGCGCCGCCTGGGGATCCCCGGCCCAGCTGTTCAGGAGAGGGGCATCTTTAAGCAGTGGTGGCTGGCGTGGCTGCTCTTGTTGCCCACCTTCACGATCTTGGTGGTGTTTCTCTACTACCCAGGGCTGGATACCTTCCGCCTTTCCACCCTGCTCACGTTTGTGGGGGCGCCGCGCAGCCGCTTCGTCTGTGTGGATAACTTTACCGCTTTGCTGACGGATTCCACCTATCTGCGCAGCCTGGGGATTACCTTTGCCATTTCGGCGGCCATCGTGGTGCTGGGGTTGAGCGGATCCCTGTTGATTGCCACGCTGGCCTATCAGCCGATTCGGGGGGCGGCGATTTATCGGGTGTTGCTGATCTGGCCCTACGCCATCTCTCCGGCGGTGGCCGGGATCATCTTCTTTATCATGTTCAACCCCTTGGGAGGGGTGGCCAACCATTTGCTGGGCCTGGTGGGGATCCCCCGTTTAAACTGGCTCAGCGATCCCAACTTGGCCCCTTGGGTGGTGATCTTTGCCAGCGTTTGGAAGCAGATGGGCTACAACATTTTGTTTTACCTTGCCGGCCTGCAAAACCTGCCCAAGGATCTGCTGGAGGCGGCTGCCATTGATGGAGCCGGGGCTGTGCGTCGCTTTTTTGCCATCACCCTACCGCTGCTTTCTCCCATCACCTTCTTTTTGGTGATTACCAACATGACCTATGCGTTTTTCGATATCTTTGGCACCATTGACTTGCTGACTGCTGGGGGCCCTTCCGGATCCACCTCGGTGTTGATCTACGAGATCTACAAAATCGGAGTGTCTTCAGGCAATTTGGGTAGGGCTGCCGCGCAATCCATCGTCCTGTTTCTCATTGTGGTGGGCTTGACAGTCCTGCAATTTCGCACCACCGAGCGGAATGTGACCTACGGCGGATAAGGGCTGTCTCTGCTGCAACGCCATCCAAGTTCTCAGCAGCTCCCACGTGATGAGCAAGGGAAAAATCGGCAAAAATGGGGGCAGAGAACCTAGGGATCCCCAATGGCTGCAAAATCCAACCCCTTGACCTGCTGGCACGACTTCGGAAAGCTGGGCATCCTGCTAGTGGTCACTTTGCTGCTTTGGCTCCTCTGGGGATCCCCGGCGGGCAGCCAAACCCGTCTCAACTTCAACAACGCCGATCTGCAGGGTCAGGATTTGTCCGGCCAAGATTGGCGGGGCAGCAGCTTTGTCAGTGCCAACCTGCAGGGCGCCGATCTGCACGGGGCCAACCTTTCGGGGGCGGCATTCACCAAGGCCAATCTGGCGGGGGCCAATCTATCCGGTGCCGATTTGAGCAATAGCCTTTTGGATCTGGCCAATTTGGCAGGAGCCGATCTCAGAGGGGCCAAGCTCACGGGAGCCATTGCCGCACGGGCGGTTTGGCAAGGAGCGCAGATTGCCGGCGCCGATTTCAGCGAAGCCTATGTGGATCGGGCGGCAAAGCGGCAGTTGTGTGAGCGAGCTGAGGGATCCCACCCGATAACCGGCGTAACCACCCGTGAGAGTTTGGGCTGCCCTTGAATCAGGGCCGGCAAAGGTGAAGAAAACAGGATCCCTGAACCCGGTCGGTCGGATTGGCCTCTAGATTGGGTGAGGTGTCGATAGTGCCCAACTATGAGCAAGCCCAGCTTTGCGGTGATTGGCCTAGCGGTGATGGGGGAAAACCTGGCCCTCAACGTCGAGCGCAATGGCTTCCCGGTTGCCGTCTACAACCGCACCAGCTCCAAAACCGACCAGTTCATGCGGGAGCGAGCCCAAGGCAAACGGATCACCCCCGCCTACAGCCTGCCGGAATTGGTGCAACTGATGGAGCGGCCCCGCAAATTCTTGATCATGGTCAAGGCGGGTGCGCCGGTAGACGCGGTGATTGACGAGCTTAAACCCCTGCTGGATCCGGGGGATATCATCATCGACGGCGGCAACTCCCTCTACACCGACACCGATCGCCGTGCCGAAGCCCTCGCCCCCACCGGGATCCACTTTGTCGGCATGGGAGTGAGCGGCGGGGAAGAGGGAGCCCTGAACGGCCCCAGCCTCATGCCCGGCTGCAGCCCAGAGGCCTACCAACAACTGGAGCCCATCTTGGCCAAAATTGCCGCTCAAGTGCCAGACGGCCCCTGTGTCACCTACCTGGGGCCCAAAGGGGGCGGGCACTACGTGAAGATGGTACACAACGGCATCGAATACGGCGATATGCAGCTGATCGCCGAGGTCTACGACCTAATGCGCAGGGCTTTGAAGCTGTCGGCCTCGCAGATGCAGGAGATTTTTCAGGCTTGGAATGAAACAGAGCTGGAATCTTTCCTAATTGAAATTACCGCCAAGATTTTCCAAACCCTGGATCCGGAAACCGGCAAGCCGTTGGTGGATCTCATTCTGGATAAGGCTGGGCAAAAAGGCACCGGTTTGTGGACAGTCAAGGACGCTCTAGATCTGGGGGTACCAGTGCCCACCATTGAAGCGGCGGTGCAAGCTCGCATCCTCTCGTCGATGAAAGAGGAACGGGTGGCTGCCTCTGCCCAGTTGAAGGGGCCCGACGCAACTTTTGCAGGGGATCCCGACTGCTTTATCCAAGATCTGCGCGCCGCCCTCTACTGCTCCAAAATCTGCTCCTATGCGCAGGGGATGGCCCTGCTCAAAAGAGCCACTGTTGCCCACGGCTACGTCTACACCTTCAGTGAGATTCCGCGGATTTGGAAGGGGGGCTGTATCATCCGCGCCCGCTTCCTGGGCGAGATCCAGTCGGCCTACAAACGGGATCCAGAGCTGGTGAACCTGCTGTTGGATGAGGAATTCGAGCAGGCCATCCGGGAGCGGCAGGGATCCTGGCGGCGGGTGGTGGCCACAGCGGCGGCCTTGGGGATCCCGATCCCGGCCATCAGCGCTTCCTTGGCCTACTACGACAGCTACCGTACCGCCAACCTGCCCCAGAACCTCACCCAAGCC
>NZ_JANSHN010000021.1:0-49940 GCF_047461655.1 Synechococcus sp. W55.1 | reverse complement strand
TCGGGGCCCACACCTTTGAGCGCATCGACAGGCCGGGCGTCTTTCACCATGAGTGGAATGCCAGTTCGCGTTAGCAACGGGTAGCATGAGGAGGTCTTGGGATCCCTCTCTGGCCGGGGATCCGGAGGCGGGAGAATCTGTTTGATTTGATATGGACATTAAATTGGCCGTGAATGGCACCCTGATGCGGGGGCTACCCCTCAATGAGAACCTACTGCAAATTGGGGGTCGCTTTGTGCGGGAAGCCCAAACAGCCGCTTGTTATCGGCTTTGGTCCATCGACGGTCTTTATCCAGGCATGGTACGGGTTTGCCAGGGCGGTTCTGCAATTGCTCTGGAGATTTGGGAAATCCCTGCCCATGGGTTGGGTCAACTCCTTTTGCAAGAGCCGCCAGGCTTGTCAGTGGGCCGCATTCTTTTGGCAGAAGGGGAGGAAGTGCTGGGGATCCTAGCCGAACCCTACCTGTGTGAGGGGCAATTGGACATCACCGCTTGGGGGGGGTGGCGAGCCTACATCGCTTCCAGAAATAGACAGGAATAATCGCATTTCACCAGCTTTTCCCAGTCGCAGCTTCGACATCAGTTGACCCGCTGGGGATCCCGCCACAGTACCTGGCCCTGCCGCATCGTCAGCACCACATCTGCCGGGGTAACCCGAGTGAGAATCGACGCAATTAGATGACGACTGGCCCGCAAATGAGGACGGGTGAAGTCCAGCACCACCAAATCGGCGGGCAGCCCCACATCCAAATAGCCGTACACATCGGATCCCAGTAGAGGCCGTAAATGTCGGATGTTGCTGGTCACCATCTTCAAAATCTCGACTGGATCAGGGCGCACCGCATCTCCAAACTGGCTTTTGGCCACTTTGTAGGTGAAATCCAGCTCTGCCAAAAGGTTCGGGCTATTCAAAAGTCCGTTGTCGGTGCCTAGCAAGAGATTGGCCTCACTCTCCAGCAGGCGGGCAATCGGCGGGAGAGGCAGTCCCAAGTTGGCATTGGCCCGTGGGTTCAAAACGACATTCACCCGATGCCGGGAGAGCAATTGAATTTCCGCTGCGTTGGCCACCGTTGCGTGAATCACCCAATGGGGACGGTAAAAATCAAGAGCACGCTCCAAATCTCCCCGTCCGGCGATGGCCAGACTGACCTCTCGATACCCCTCATTTTCCAGACAGTGGATGGCCCGCAGCTTGCCTATTTTCTCGGTCAGGTCGTGGATCTGCCGCCAGGCGGGTTCCGTCAAATCGTTCAGGGTGCTCTCGGAAAATCCATCTGCTACTGCCAGAATCTCTTGCAATTCTTGATAGGCTTGGGGGTTTAAGGGATCCCGATTTTGCCGCAATTGCTCCTCACTGAAAGGGAGGCTCTCAAACTGGCCCAAGATCACTGAGTGGATCCCGGTTTGGGCTGCAGCTTCCCGCAACAGTTGGCAGCCGTAGACCCCCTGCTCGCGAAAATCGATGTGTCGGATGGTGCCCGTTGCCGCCATGTAGCGCAGGTGAGCGGCGATGTGTTCCAGGTGCTGTTGCGGCGACTGTTTGGCTAACTCTCGATATTTGTAGCCGTCAGGTCGGAAGAACCCCTCTTCCAAAGTCAGGCCTGTCGCCCCATCCGGCAGACAGCTATCCCCCATGTGGGTGTGGCTGTTGGTGAAAGCCGGCAAAATCACCCAGGATCTCTGTTCCAACCCAACAATGGGATCCCCCAGTTCCATGCAGGTAACGGTGTCTTGTTCTACCCCGAAGCAGGAGCAGCGATGGGGAACCAGATCCGGGCCGGCCAGAACAACACCCTCTTGCCATTGAAAACCCATAAAACCCACTCGCAAAACTCATCAGACTTGAGAATGTTATCAGTGCCAAAAACGGGCTAACCGAACTTTGGGTGAGCGGGAAGGACTTTTGCCAGCATAAAGTGAAGCATCAAAACTTTGAATCGAGAAAACTGTAATTTAGACTACCAAAACTTCTCGATAGAGGCTATTAAATCCAGTAGTTGCTGCCAGGGGTTCAGCAGAGGTTCAGAACCTCACCGAGTCTGCTGGGTCTCGTCTTTCCAGAAAGCTTATTCACGAATAGGATTCTCAACATGAGCCGGCCATTGTTTCGTCATCTGTACACTCGTAGGCAGCTCCTTCGCTCTGGTGCTGCCGCCGCTGCCATCACCTTGACCTCACAGTTGTGGCGTGCCCAGGCCCAGAACAAGAAAGAGATCACCATCGGCTTTATTTACGTTGGCCCCAAAGATGACTTTGGCTGGAACCAGGCCCATGCAGAGGGAAAAGTTGGCTTGTCCAGCCTAACTTGGGTGAAAACCGTTGAAGAAGAAAATGTGCCGGAAACGGTGGCCGTGGAAGAAACCATGCGGGCCATGATCGAGCAAGATGGGGCAACGGTACTCTTTCCCACTTCTTTTGGCTACTACGATCCCCATATCTTGCGGGTAGCCAAGGAATATTCAGAGGTACAATTCTTTCACGCCGGTGGACTTTACATTGAGGGAGTGCATCCGAAAAACGTCGGTAGCTACTTCGGCTACTTGGATGAAGGCCACTACATCAACGGGGTGCTGGCCGGTTCCATGACCAAAAGCAACCGCCTTGGGTTTATCGCCGCCAAACCCATTCCCATTGTGTTGCGCAACATCAACAGCTTTACCTTAGGAGCCAAGAGTGTCAACCCCAACATCACCACTCAGGTGATCTTTACGGGAGATTGGGCTCTACCTGTCAAAGAGGCAGAAGCTGCCAACAGCATGGCCGACCAAGGCATCGATGTGCTCACCTGCCATGTGGACAGTCCCAAAATCGTTATCGAAACAGCAGAGCGGCGAGGTCTGATGAGCTGTGGTCACAACACCAGCCAAGCGGCGCTGGCTCCCAAGGGCTATTTGACGGGCGCTGAATACGACTGGACAAGCGTCTATACCCAGTTTGCCGAAGCCATCCAGGCGGGCAAAACCCTGATGAACGGTGGGATCCCCCACCTCATTCGGGGGGGTATCAAAGAGAAATTCATTAAAACTTCCCCCTGGGGATCGGCAGCCAGCGATGAGGCCAAAAAAGCTGGAGAAGCGGCCCTTGCCCAGTTGCAAGCTGGCTCGTTGGTCATTTACAAAGGCCCTCTCAAAGACAATACCGGCAAAGAGGTGATCCCTGCCGGAGTGGAATACGGCCAGCGGGCAATCGAGCTGGAATCCATGGACTACCTGGTGGAAGGCGTGATCGGGAGTATCTCTAGCTGATGGCTACCACCTCTTCTGCTGTTTCCCGCTCGGTTCCGCTGCGGTGGCGCTCCAGCCTTGAGCCGATCCTACTGCCCTTTGGGGCTTTGTTGGCCTCGCTGTTGATCTTCGGCTTGTTTTGTGCCATGGCCGGCGCAAATCCCTTCGCCGTCTATGGCTCCATCTACAGAGCTGCCTTCGGCAGTTGGTTCTCTTGGCAAAATACTCTGCAACGGGCGGCTCCCCTGATGCTCACCTCCCTGTGTACCATCCTGCCGGCCCGCATGGGGCTGGTGATCATCGGCAATGAAGGAGCTCTGGTGATGGGGGGGGTGGCAGCTGTGGCGATGGGGCTGTGGGCGGGATCCCTGGCTCCACCCGTGGTCGTTTTCCTGATGGCCTTGGCGGGCATGGTGGCCGGTGGCCTGTGGATCATGGTGGTGGGGGCACTGCGCCACTACCGGGGTGTGAATGAAACCATCAGCAGCCTGTTGATGAACTACATTGCCATTGCCCTGATGAACCATTGGGTGGGGGGGCCGCTGCGGGATCCCAGTTTCTTGAGCAAGCCCTCCAGCTTTGCCGTTGACGAGGCCAACATGTTGGGTCGGCTATGGGGCACCCGCATCCACTTCGGCTTGGTCTATGGCATCGTTGCCTGCCTGGTTGCCTATGTGTTGATTCAACGCACCACGTTGGGTTTTTCGGTGCGCATAATAGGGGGTAACCCAAAGGTGGCCCGAATGGTGGGGATTGCTGTCGGTAAACTCACACTGTTAATCACCTTTCTGGCCGGCTCCTGTGCCGGCTTGGCGGGCATGGTAGAGGTGGCTGCCGTACACGGGCGGGCCAATGAGTCCTTGACTGTGGGCTATGGCTACAGCGGCGTTCTGGTGGCCTTTGTCGCTCGACAAAACCCAGCCGCAGCAGTGGCGATGGCTATCCTCCTGGGAGGGATCCTGGCCAGCGGCAGCATTTTGCAGCGCTCCCACAATTTGCCGGATGCTACTGTGTTGGTGTTTCAGGGCATTGTCTTTTTGCTGATTCTCTACAGCGAATCCCTCTACGGGCGCTTCGACTTTTTTCGGGATCGAGAACCCTCAGAACCAGCCTAGATAACTGGCCCCCGAAGTAGCAATGATTTGGTCAAGTAACCAATTCAGTGGTCAGGAGAAAAACTCAGATGGAAACAGAAGCCCTAGGATGGTGGGGGATCCCCTTGGCGGTGATCGCCGGAACCTTGCGGGGAAGTGCGCCTTTTTTGTTCGTCAGCTTGGGGGAGTGTCTGACGGAAAAAAGCGGCAAAATCAACCTCGGCCTAGAGGGATCCCTGTTGATGGGGGCAATGAGCGCCTACGCCATCTCCTTCCTCACCCAAAACACGGCAGGCAGTGTGGTCGCGCCTTGGTTAGGGGTATTGGTGGCCGGGTTTGCCGGTTTAGCCTTGGGAGGGATCCACGCCTTTTTGGCCCAACAACCTCGGGTTAACGATGTTGCGGTGGGCATTGCTATGATCATCTTTGGCAGTGGAATGGCCTTTTACCTGGGCAAACCCTTCATTCAGCCCGCAGCCCCCCGGCTACCTGCCTTTGAGTTGGGAAATTGGAGCAGCAGTCCTGCCATTCAAGCTGCCCTAAAACTGAGCCCACTTCTGCTGCTGGGGATCCTCCTGGCCTTTGTCATGCACTGGTTCTTTCGCTCCACTCGTTGGGGCCTATTCGTGCGGGCTGTGGGCGACAACCCCGATGCAGCACGGGCCATGGGGATCTCGGTGCCCAAGGTAAGGGCTCTGTGCATCATGGCAGGCAGCTTCTTGGCAGCCGTGGGAGGAGCTTACCTGTCCCTATACTACCCCGGCAGTTGGACAGAACGCATTTCCAGCGGACAAGG
The DNA here is from genome assembly GCF_047461655.1 of Synechococcus sp. W55.1. NCBI lineage: Bacteria > Bacillati > Cyanobacteriota > Cyanophyceae > Synechococcales > Synechococcaceae > Synechococcus > Synechococcus sp. W55.1. The sequence goes on along the minus strand of NZ_JANSHN010000021.1, from coordinate 44,826 downwards.
CTTGATGGCCGTGGCCCTGGTGATCTTTGCCAAGTGGAACCCGTTGCAGTGTTTATTGGCTGCTTTTTTGTTCGGCGGAGCTCAGGCGATTGGGCCAGCCTTGCAGTCGGTGGGTGTGCAGTCCAACTACTACCTGTGGAATGCCGCTCCCTACGTGCTGACCTTGGGGATCATGATCCTGACCAGTTCTCCGCGGCGAACCCTGGCAGGCATGCCTGGGGCCTTGGGCACCGGGAAGTAGCCGACTGGCTATAGTCGAAGTGAACCCGATTTAGGGATCCCTGGTTATGACCGCTGTACAAACCCGACCTGCCAATACCCTGACTCTGAGAGAGGTTCACGAGCTCTTAGGGCTGTGTCGGGGAGATTCTTTAGAGTTCGAGGAAAAACTGGACTTACCCCCTTTGACTGAACGGGAGATTGAGGAGCTGACCCAACTCCAGGAATTGTATTTTAGCTATCTGGCCGATGACACTCTGAATGAAGGGCAAGTCAAATTTCTGTTTGTTTCTCCACTTCTCAAACTGGCAGGCTTTCTATCGAGCGACATCAAAATTAATCTAGAAGAAAATATTGCCGATATTATCGTTGAGGAGGAAGAAGGCCAAGTTGCCATCAAAGGTCGTGTAGACTTACTCGCCATTAGAAGAGGAGCAAGAGAGAGCTTTTGGATCCTCGTGATAGAAACCAAGGGAGGAACAGTAGCTACAAGCCTGGCCATCGCCCAATTATTGACCTATGCTTACAAAGGAATAAAAAATCAAGAATTTGTTTGGGGATTAGCTACAAATGGAGAAGACTACCAATTTATCTTGTTACAGCAAGGTTCACCCATTACCTACCATTATCTACCTAAGCTGGGATTGCTAGATAGCAAATCGATACATCGGCTTTTACAAGTTCTTAAATCCATTCGACTAACTCTCTAACCCATTCCATCTTCATCAGCAAAGGATTTGATCATGAGTGGACTCGGTGGCCTGAATAAAACTCCCAACGGTGTTGTATTGGGACTGGTGCAACTGCAGCTACCCAATGTGGTTACTCCCGATGATCTGGCGGCGCAAACCCAAAAGATAGTCAGTATGGTGGGGAAGGCTCGCCGCAGCATGCCCAGCATGGATTTGGTGGTCTTTCCGGAGTACTCTCTGCACGGCCTGTCGATGGACACTAATCCGGAGATCATGTGCCGACTGGATGGACCAGAGGTAGCTGCCTTCAGTGCCGCCTGCCGAGAGAACGATATTTGGGGCTGCTTCTCAATCATGGAATACAACCCGCAGGGTAATCCCTATAACAGCGGCATTATTCTCGACAATCGAGGGAACCTACAACTGTACTATCGCAAGCTGCATCCTTGGGTTCCCGTCGAACCTTGGGAGCCGGGAAATTTAGGGATCCCTGTCTGTGATGGCCCGAATGGCTCAAAGATTGCCCTGATCATTTGTCATGATGGCATGTTTCCAGAAATGGCCCGCGAGTGTGCCTACAAAGGGGCCGAGATTATGTTGCGCACTGCCGGATATACTGCCCCCATTCGCCACAGTTGGCAAATTACCAATCAGGCCAATGCCTTTTGCAATTTGATGGTGACGGCCTCGGTGTGTATGTGTGGGTCGGATGGCACGTTTGATTCTATGGGGGAGGGCATGATCTGCAACTTTGATGGCACCCCCCTGGTCATGGGATCCCATCGCCCTGATGAAATCATTACTGGCGAAGTGCGCCCAGATTTGGTGCGGGAAGCTCGCATCCATTGGGGTGTGGAAAACAACATTTATCAATTCGGACACCGTGGCTATGTGGCCGTCAAAGGCGGAGCCCAAGATTGCCCCTACACCTACATGCAGGATTTGGTGAATGGGGCCTATCGCCTGCCCTGGGAAGAGAAAGTGATCCACAAAGATGGCAGCGCCTGTGGATTTCCTCCTGCCACCCGCCTTTACCAGGAATCCTCCCTCACCGAGGCAGCTTATACTGGCTCTACTTGAAGATTTCGTCGATACTAGAGACACTACACCCGCGTAGACTGGGCAGATGAGGAGTTTAAGCAGGCCCTCCAGGAACGGCAGGGATCCTGGCGGCGGGTGGTGGCCACAGCGGCGGCCTTGGGGATCCCGTTCGCGTCAGTGGTGCGGAGCACTTTCCCGGCCATCAGCGCTTCCTTGGCCTACTACGACAGCTACCGTACCGCCAACCTGCCCCAGAACCTCACCCAAGCCCAGCGGGACTTCTTCGGGGCCCACACCTTTGAGCGCATCGACAGGCCGGGCGTCTTTCACCATGAGTGGAATGCCAGTTCGCGTTAGCAATGCCTAGCATGAGGTGTTCTCCAATCGCCTTCCACTCAGGAGAAGAATGGATGGCGAGCAGCCCAGCTCCGGCCAAAACAAGCCTCTAGACCTGTAGGCGAAAGGACTCCGCTCCACTAGCGCATTTGCCGAAGCCTCATGTGGCGATATAGTTGTTTCAGTTTAGGCTGAGACAGACGGGCTACTGAGAAAAACCTTCTGGCCTTCTGTATTCAAGGTTCTGGTTGTGGGTTCAATGTCCTAGGTCGTGTTGATCTTATGTTGAGATAGAGAGAATAATTTATGGAGGAAAGAGGATGAAGTTGGTTTTTTAGATGAAAACAAATGGCAGAAGATATTGGCTTTTTACGGACAGAAGAGAGAGTTAACATTGGGAAAGAAGCAAACTGTAAACAGTTTATTGAAGCAGTTCTTTGGATGGCACGTTCTGGTGCTCCTTGGCGCTACCTCCCAGAAGGATATGGCAAATGGTACACCATTTATCAAAGATTCCATCGGTGGAGTCGTTTTGGGGTGTGGGAACGGATGTTCAAGTATTTTATTGACGACCCTGATTTAGAGCATCTCATTATTGATTCAACCATGGTTCGAGCGCACTCCTGTGCTGCCGGAAAAAAGGGGAGCAAACTTTGGGGAGAAGCCGGGGGGATACAGCACTAAGATTCATGTGAGTGTAGATGGGTTGGGAAATCCGCTGGAATTGAGGATAACTGGCGGAGAAAGGAACGATATTACTCAAGGGGAAGAATTGATAGAGGGCTGGCAGAGAGAGGATACCAAAGTAATTGGGGATAAAGGATATGATGCCGATAAGTTGATTGAGAAGATAGGGGAAGCTCAAGCGGTTATTCCGCCTAAAAGGAATAGAAAGACGCAGCGGTATTATGACAAGCATTTATATAAAGAAAGGCATTTAACCGAATGCTTTTTTTCATAAGTTGAAGCAGTACCGGCATCTATTTTCTCGTTTTGACAAGTTGGCAAGAAACTTCTTGAGTTTTCTCTATCTCGTCAGTGCTCTCTTTTGGCTCAAATAAAAGATCAACACAACCTAGTGGACGAGTGCCATCGCAAGGTAGCAGCGTTCCTGACCGATCACTACCGCTTGATATTTCTGCCCACCTTCGAGTCGGCCCAGATGGTTGCCAAGGCGGGAAGAAAGTTTGGTAGCAAGACGGCTAGGGCGATGCTGACCTGGGCGCACTATCGGTTCAAGCAGTTCCTGAAGTTCCAAGCCAGGAAGAAGAACGTGGTGGTGGATGTGTCAGAGGCGTACACCAGCAAGACCTGTACGAGGTGTGGGCATATCCACACCCAGTTAGGGGGTGCGAAGGTGTTTGTCTGTCCCGAATGCAACCACAAGCTACCACGGGATTGGCAAGGCGCTCTGGGGGTATTCCTCAGGGCTTTGCGGGATACCGCCATTCTGTTCAGTACTGAGCAGGATGCTATCGCTGCTTCTCTGGGCAGCAATGTGTGGCTACGCCACGCAAGCGAACAGGAAAGTTCAGCGTAAATGTATCAGTCCTGCTGCACTATAATGTTCTCGCTTCAAGGTCTCCGCTTTGAGGTTTGCCATTGGACTTGAGCCTTGAGCCACTTGGTTCTTCATTTTTCCCGATCTTTGCCCCCAACTCTATGACCCAACGTGCCCTAATTACCGGCATCACCGGACAGGATGGCTCTTACCTGGCCGAGCTGTTGTTGCAGAAAAACTACGAAGTTCACGGCATCATCCGCCGCGCCAGCACCTTCAACACCGACCGCATCGACCACATCTACGTGGATGCCCATGACCCCCAGGCTAGGCTATTCCTTCACTACGGGGATCTCACGGATGGCACCACCCTGCGCAGGATCCTGGAACAGGTGCAGCCGACGGAAGTGTACAACCTGGGGGCCCAATCCCACGTGCGGGTGAGCTTTGATGCGCCGGAATACACTGTTGATGCAGTGGCCATGGGTACCCTGCGTCTCCTAGAGGCCATCCGCGACTATCAGCAGCGCACCGGGATCCGGGTGAAGTTTTACCAGGCAGGCTCCTCGGAGATGTTCGGCCTGGTGCAGGAGATCCCGCAAAAGGAGACCACCCCCTTCTACCCGCGCAGCCCCTATGCCTGTGCCAAGGTGTACGGCTACTGGCAGACGGTCAACTACCGCGAAGCCTACAACCTCTTCGCCTGCAACGGTATCTTGTTTAACCACGAAAGCCCACGGCGAGGGGAAACCTTTGTAACCCGCAAGATCACCCGCGCCGTCAGCCGCATCGTTGCCGGCAAGCAAAGCAAGCTGTACCTGGGCAACCTGGATGCCAAGCGGGACTGGGGCTACGCCAAAGACTACGTCGAGGGGATGTGGATGATGCTCCAACAACCCCAGCCGGATGACTATGTGCTGGCTACTGGGGAAACCCACACCGTGCGTGAGTTTGTGGAACGGGCCTTCGCGCTGGTGGGCCTGCCGATTACCTGGAAAGGCTCCGGCCAAGCCGAACAGGGGCTGTACAAAGACCAAGTGTTGATCGAGATCGACCCCCGCTACTACCGCCCAACCGAGGTGGATCTGCTGTTGGGGGATGCTTCAAAAGCCAAGCGAGTCCTGGGGTGGGAACCCAAAGTAAGCTTCCCGCAATTGGTGGAGCTGATGGTGCTGGCCGACTTGGAAGCCATCGGCCTGGATCCGGATCCCATCTTGGGGGAACGGCGCACCCTCAACGGCCTGCTCAGCGAAGATCGCGCCTTCATCCGCACCCAAATGGGGGTTCACTACGACTGACAAGACAGTTAGAACGGTGGAGACGGGATCCCAAAAGACAGCCTTGCCCCCTTGCCCAAAGTAGGGATCAAACGCTTAATATAGTAGATCGCCGATTCTTTTGGTGGTTTGTACTCTTGCTCCCTAGCTGACCATCTCTTGCAGAGTTTGTTTGCTGATTTTGGAGAAATGCCCGCATGTCCCGCTACACAGGTCCCCGCCTAAAAATCATTCGTCGCTTCGGGGGACTTGATCTGCCCGGTTTGACGCGCAAGCGCCCCAAAAATACCAATCCACCCGGTATGCACGGGGCCGAGCGCAAGAAAAAATCCGAATATGCCATTCGCCTGGAAGAAAAGCAGAAGGTGCGCTTCAACTACGGGCTGAGCGAGCGGCAGATGATCCGCTACATGCGCAAGGCACGGCGCTCCAAGGGATCCACCGGTTTGGCCTTGCTGCAAATGCTGGAAATGCGGTTGGATTGCATCGTATTTCGTCTTGGCATGGCTCCAACCATTCCGGCAGCTCGGCAGCTCGTGAGCCACGGCCACATAGAGGTTAACGGCCAAAAGGTAACCATTCCCAGCTATGGCTGCAAAGTGGGGGATGTGATTACGGTAAAAAACAAGGAATCTTCCCGCAAGCTGGTGGCCGCCTACGCGGAGTATCCGGGATTGTTCTTGCCAGACTACCTGGAGTTTGACAAAGAAAAGCTGCGCGGACGCATCAAGGAATTGCCCCCCCGCGAGCAAATTTGCGCCCCGGTCAACGAGCTTTTGGTGGTCGAGTTCTATTCCCGCAAGCTCTAGGGATCCCCTTTTGTGGCCATTACAAATTGCAGGGGGGGGGCGGTTTGACGTTCTCCCCACACCCGAAGGCAGGGGATTTTTCACGGTTTGCTTTTTCATAGTCTTCACAGAGTTCCCCCTCTTTCTTGCTCGCGTTGGCAATGCGCAGCGCTGGGGTCATAGTCATTTCGATTCAAACCAGGACACTGCACCCACAACTAAAATGTCGGTCGCGTCAGCGTTGCGGAGCAATAATGCAGAGGGCCAGAAGGTTTCTCTCAATAGCCTGGCTGTCTCAGCCTAACCTGAAGCAACTATACTTCCAGCTTGGAATAGAACTGTTTCGTCGCGGTATCCATAGCACCCCTCTCCTTTTGGAAGAAGGGCTGGGAGTGAGGGAGAAAGGCTCAGGTCAAAGGCTGCCAATGGCCCGTTTCAGTTGCACCAAGGCGCGATTGTAGGCGATTACAGCATTGGAAAGGTTGCCACGGGCAGTGGTGAGAGCAGCTTCAGCATTGATCACCTCGGTTTGGGTGCCCACCCCTGCTTGCAAACGCAGCCGGGCCAAGCGCAGGCTCTCTTCTGCCGAGGCAATTGCCACTTTGGCCGAGTCGATCTGTTCACGGCTGGAGCTGAGGGTCAGAAAGGCTTCTTCCACCCCCCGCTGGATTTCGTTGCGGGTGCCGACGAAATTGCTCACGGCCACCTGCCCGTCGATCTGAGCTTGGCGGGCTTGGGCAGCCGCTTCTCCCCCATCGAACCAAGTCAAGCTGAAATTGGCTCCGACCGAATAGCCAACATCAAAGCTATCGCGGCTGGCGTTGAAATCGTTAACGGCATCGAGGCTGGCGAATAAGCCAATTTGGGGGCCATTGCGGGCCTGTGCTAGGCGCACACGGCTTTGGGCCTGCTCCAATTCTCGGCGTCGGCGCTCCAATTCCTGTCGTTGGGCAAAGGCAGCAATGATGGTCTCTTCCAGGCTGAGATCCCACTCTCCCATCGGCTCGATGCGGTCGCTGGCCAACACGTCGGTGGGGCTGGGAAAATTCAGCAGTTCGGCCAGGCGGCGGCGATTCAGTTGCTGGGTGTTCTGGGCCACCAGCAAGGTTTGTCGATTGTTGGCCAATTCCGTCTCTGCCTGGAGAATCTCAAAGCGGGTACCCAGCCCGGCCCGTTCTCGAGCTTGAGCATCCCGCAGAGTAGCTTCAGAGCTTTCAACGGCAGCTTGGCTGATGGCGACCCTGGCGTCCGCGCTTTGCAGATCGTAGTAGGCGTTGGCCACAGCTTGTTTGACCGTCTGCAGCGTTTGCTCCAGTTGCAGTTGGGCGATGCGCAGAGCTTCCTGGGCCAGCTTCAGGTTTTGCTCCCTGAGGCCACTGTCAAAAGCGGTATACTCCACCCGCACCACACTGGCCGAGAGGGTGTGGGATTCGCGCCTTGGCCCACCACCCGGAGAGGGAGCCTCACTGTACTGGTAGTTGGCACGGCTGGAGAGGGTGGGAGCAAAGGCAGCTTGAGCCAGGGCTACCCCGGCCTCGGCCCGCTCGACGGCCAGTCTGGCCTGCTGCACAGCCGGGTTCTGGGCAACGGCGATCTCCAGAGCTTCTTCCAAAGACAGGCCCTCCCTGCGCTCAATGCGCACCTGCAAGGGGGATTGGGGCACCACCAATTCTTCAGCCTTGGAAGCCCCCTGCAAAGCCAGGTCAGCCGCAGGGGTAGGGTCAGCAGGGTTGGAGGGAATCGATAGGGTGGGGGGGGGTGGGGGGGTGAGGATTTCGCGGCTGTTGGGCAGAGCAAAGGCAGCAGAGCTGGGAGATTCCGGCTGAGCAAGAGCAGGGACAACCCAGAGCAGGCTCAACAGTAGGCCACAGGGAGCAGAACAGGCAAGGCACAACTGGGATCCCGCCGAGTTTGTCTGCCGTTGAGGAAGTTGAAGCGGATCCCTGGCTCCATTTTGCATCGCCATCGTGCTGTCATTCTCAACATCACCCCTAGCAGTATCGCAAAATGAAGGACAAAGATAAGACGGTTTTCCGCAGGCTCGCTGGCTGCCCTGTTCGGGCCAGTGGAAGCGAGTCCTCGCATTTGCCCCTGCAACGATGAGGCCGACCTGCGTCTGCCAGGAGCTCCGAGCACGGGCGGGACTCCTCTACACTCAGCAGAGACGCTTGGATTGAGACCGAGTCGATTTAGATTTAGACTCAGTTTAGAATGGTGGGGCCATCTGTCCGTGATGGCGGGGGTGGGTGTTGTGGGCGATGAAAGGGGGCAAGGTGGCAGACTCTCAGAGCACGCCCAAGCAAGGGGAGACCTCTTCCGGTCGGGATCGGGCCTCGCGGCCGAAAAAAAGTAAGCCAAGCCCTTCTGCCCAGTCCGGGGATTTGGGAACCTCAGAAGCAAGAGCGCGGCCAAAACAGGCCGATAGCACTCCGCGCCGTGCGGAGCAGCAGGAGATTTTACAAGATCACCCTTCTGGCTTGAACCCGCCCAAAAATCTCTCTATACTGCAGGGAACTTTATCATTTGCTCCCGCTTCTTCATCTCTCCTTCAATCTATGCGTGCTCCCTCTTCAGGTGACTCGGATCCCATCCTTCCAGAGGCCCAAGCGGGCTGGTCAGCCAAGGACTCTGTCCCACTTGCGCGAACGGAACCGGATCCCAACACGGAGCACCATTTGGCCCTGAGGCAGCGCCAGGAATTGGAGAACCGTCTGCTCAAAGCCGAAGCCGAGGTTCAAGCTCTGCGCAGTCAACTGGCTCAGGCGGAATTGCAGTCCTGCCAGCAGCAGCAAACAGAGCTTTTGCAACGGAAGGCCCAACCTCCTGCCGATGCTGGCCTGGAAGCGGAATGTCGCGCTTTGCGCCAGAAGGTGGCCGAACAAGAAAAGGCGCTGCAGGAGCGGGAGCACCTCTTGCAACAGTTGCAGCAGGCTTTGGCGGATCAGAAAGTGCAGATCTCGGAGCAGGAAGCTCAACTGGCGGCTCGGCAACGCCTAAATGAACGGCAGCGGCAAGATATCGAGGCCCTGCAGGAGCAGATTGAGCAGCTACGCTTGGCCCACGCTCAGGAGCGCCGTCAATGGGAACAGCGCCAGCAGGAGCTGCAAGCTTCTCTTCTGGAAGCCCAAGATGTGGCAGAAAAACGGGTGGAGATGTTGCAGCGTTTTAAGGCAGAGCTTTCTCTGGCCCGCACCCAAATTGCCGAAACTCAAGCGGAGCTGAGCAGCCTGCGAGCTTTGTACAGCGACCAACAGGCAGCCTGGCAGGAGCAACGGGAACACCTCGAGGCCCGTTTGGCAGGCTATGCCGAGACAGAAGCCGAGGCCGAGCAGCGCTGGCGGGAACAGCGGCAGGAGTTGGAAGCAGCCCTGGCCGAAGCCCAAGCTCAATTGGCGGCTTTGCAAGCTCAACAGGAGCACCTGCGTCAGGGATCCCTGGCGCAGCAACAGCTTCAACAGCAGTGGCAGGCCCAGGCCGAAGCGCTGCAAGTGGCCCTCTCCCAAGCCCAAGCAGAAGTTGCCCGTTGGCAGCAAGAGCACCGCCATCTCCAGGAACAGTACGCCCAAGCCCAGCAGCATCTCTCCGCCATGGAGCGGCAGTTGCAGGCTGCCTTGGAGCAGTTGGCCGCCCAACCCGACTGGCAGCCACAGTTGCGCTCTGCGCAGGCAACCATTTTCCATCTGCAAGAAGAAATTGCAACCTTGTCCACGCAACTGGAGAAGCAAGCAGAGCAGATCAAAGCCCTGCAAGGGGAGCGTGCTGCCCTGTGGGAAGAAAACCGCTCTCTCCGAGAAAAATACGAGCAGCAGCAGATGCATGTGCTGAGCTTGAAGGCGGCTTTGGAACGCAAAGGCTTGGATGTCCCACCTCGGGCCGATACCTCCAGCGCCCTCACGCGAACAGAGTCCCTTGGCCAGGCTCTGTCTCCAACCCCTGCTGCCAAGCCTACAATTCAGCCCCTGGCCCAACCTCTACCGTCTCGGGCAAGCAAGCGGGCGGTCGATCTGCCGAGGTTTCTGCCCCGTCCGTGAGGGATCCCGTGTTGCAGCCTGTGCCTCCCCGCTGGCTGGAAGTGTGGGTGGATCATCCCCATTTGGGGGGTTGCTTTACCTATCGGGTGCCAGAGGGATCCGCGCCAGAAGCGGGCGACCTGCTCAGCGTACCCTTTGGTCAGCAAATGGCGGGGGCAGTGGCCTTGGGTTGGCGCTCCGAGCTGCCGGCAGGGGTGGATCCGCAGTCGGTGCGGGAGATCGAGGCGGTGGTGGCCAAAGGGATCCTGCCCAAAGAATTCTGGCCCCTGCTGCAGCGGGTGGCCGACTATTACCTCACCCCTCTGGCCCAGGTGGTGCGCACGGTATTGCCCCCCGGCTTGCTCAGCCGTTCTCAGCGGCGTGTCCGCTTGCTCAGGCTCCCTGCCGAAGGGGAGGAATGTTCGCCGGCTGCCCAAACCCTGCTGCAGCTGCTTCAGGCCAAAGGGGGAGAGCTGTCTTGGCGCTATGTGCAACAGCAGGTGCCCACTGCCGCCCTCGCCCTGCGGGAACTGCAGCGACGGGGTTGGGTGGAGAGCTTTTGGCAGGAGCAACAGGGGGGCAGGGTGAAAACCCAGCTGGCCGCCAGTCTGGCCGACGACTCCCCAGAGGGGCTGAGCCTCCCTCAGCAGAAGGCGCTGCAGATCCTCAAGCAGAAGGGGGGAGAGCTGCTGCTCGCCGAGTGGGAGCGCCTGGCAGGAGTGAGCCGAGCGGTTCTGCAGGGGTTGGCCCGCAAAGGCCGTGCCCATCTCTACGAGCGCCCACTGCTGCGGCTGGGAGATGCCAGCCTGCCGGGGTGGCGGGATCCGCCCAGGCCCTTGACGGCCGCCCAGGCTCAGGCGGTAGAGGCGATCCGGCAAGCTTTGGGCCGGTTCCAGCGGTTTTTGCTGCACGGGGTCACCGGTTCTGGGAAAACAGAGGTGTACCTGCAGGTAATCGCCCAGGTGCTGCAGCAAGGGCAGTCGGCGCTGGTGCTGGTGCCCGAGATCGGCCTTACCCCGCAACTGATGGATCGGTTTCGGGCGCGGCTGGGATCCCAGGTGTGGGCCTACCACAGCGGCCTCTCCGAGGGCGAGCGCTACGACACCTGGCGCCAGATGCTGTCCTCCACTCCCCAAGTGGTGATCGGCACTCGGTCGGCGGTGTTTGCCCCCTTGTCCAAGCTGGGCCTGATCGTTTTGGACGAAGAGCACGACGACAGCTTCAAGCAGGATCAGCCCCAGCCCTGCTACCACGCCCGGCAGGTGGCCGAGTGGCGGGCCGAGCTGGCCGGTTGTCCCTTGGTCTTGGGCAGTGCGACCCCGGCAGTGGAGACCTATGCTGCCCATCTGCAGGATCCGCAGCGGTGGATCCGGCTGGCCCTGCCACAGCGCATCCCCCAAGCTGGGATCCCGGCCACCCTGCCCCAACTGGAGCTGGTGGACATGCGCCAGGAGCTCCAAGCCGGCAACCGCAGCATCCTCAGCCGCCGTCTGCACCAGGCCCTGCAGCGGACGCTGGACAGAGGGGAACAGGCTATTCTCTTCGTCCCCCGCCGCGGCCACAGCACCTTTGTCTTGTGCCGGAGCTGCGGGTTTGTCCTCACCTGCGAGCATTGTGATGTTTCTCTCACCTTTCACCTGGCCCATCTTGGCGGACAAGAACTGCGCTGCCACTACTGCGGCGCCCGCCAACCCCATCCGCAGCGCTGCCCCGCCTGTGGATCCCCCTACCTGAAGCACTTCGGCACCGGCACCCAAAAAGTGGTGGAAGTGTTGCACCAGCATTGGCCGCAGCTCTCAATTTTGCGCTACGACAGCGACGCCACCCGCCGCAAGGGATCCCATCGCGATTTGCTGGAGCAGTTTCGCAGCGGCAAGGCCCAGGTGCTGGTGGGCACGCAAATGCTCACCAAAGGGTTGGACATTCCCCAGGTGACCTTGGTGGGCGTGATGGCCGCCGATGGGCTGTTGCACCAAGCCGACTATCGCGCCGGCGAGCGCAGCTTTCAACTGCTCACCCAAGTGGCGGGGCGCTCGGGCCGGGGATCCCTGCCGGGACAGGCCATTGTCCAGACCTATCTGCCGGAGCACCCAATTTTGAGGGCGGTGCTGGCCCAAGATTACGAGGGCTTCTTGCGGGCAGAACTGCAACAACGGCAAGAGGGGGGCTATCCTCCCCATCGAGCCTTGATTTTGATCCGCTTGAGCAGCACCCGCCTGGAAGCCCTGGAGCGCTACTGCCATCGGGTGGCCGAACGCCTACAGGGGATCCCAGCAGAGGTGTTGGGGCCGGGGCCAGCTCAGGTGGAGCGGGTTGCCGGACGCTACCGCTGGCAGATCCTGTTGAAGCAGCTTCCCGACCAAGGTTGGGATCGCCCGAAGCTGGCTGCGCAGATCCAGGCCGCAATTGGCCATCCCCCCCAAGGGATCCGCGTCAGCCTGGATGTGGATCCCCTGCGGATTCTCTAGGAACAGTTGACCCGGCGCGCGGCAAGCCCGCCGATCCCGCGAGATCTTAAGGTAGTCTGGTTTCGGGGCCACCCGTATCCAACTCAACTCTGGCAAAGCATGGCTGAAAACCGGACTGGCGCGTTTATTGGTGGGCTGTTGCTGGGAACTGCTGTGGGCACCGCCATTGGCCTGCTCTTGGCTCCCCGCAGCGGACGGGAAACGCGGCGACTGCTGAAGAAATCGGCAGAGGCCCTGCCAGAGGTAGCAGAAGATGTGACCAGCAGCCTGCAGTACCAATCGGAAAAGCTGCTCGACTCCGCCCAAAAAAGTCTGGACGAGGCCCTGCTGAGGCTGCAACAGGCGGTGGCGGTGGGCAAAGAGGCGATGCTGCAAAAGCGACAAGAACTGAGCCAAGCCCAAAACCGCAGCGTCCTGGCCAGGGAAGAAGCGAACTTAGAAGCCCAAGATCGACAGGAAGAAGCGCGATGACCGATCCGGTATTTTGGCTGGGCCTCTCGGTAGGTCTGGTGGCAGTGGGCATTTTGGCGGTGATCCTGACCCTGCTGCCCGCCGTCATCCAACTGGGTCGAGCCGCTCAAAGTGTAGAACGCTTTTTCGATACCCTGCTGCGGGAATTGCCGCCCACACTGGAAGCCCTGCGCCTGACCAGCCTGGAAGTGAGCGAGATTGCTGACAGCCTCGACGAAGGGGTGAAAGGGGCCGGGCAGGTGGTGAAGCAGGTCAACCGCTCCATCGAAGGAGCACGCACCCAAGCCCGTGGCGCCCAGGTCAATATCCGCAGCCTTTGGGCAGGGGTACGGGCAGCTTGGCAGACGCTGTCCGGCGAAGTGCCCCCCCCTGCTGGCGCGATTCATAACCCGCGGCTGCGCCCATCCGACCCGTCCAACCGTGCTTTCCCCGTCGCTTCCTCAACCATTCCCCTGGGGGATGTTCGCCCTTTTGCCGACAGATCCACGCCAGAGGGATCCCAGCCCGATGCCCAATCTTCCCGACCGGATCCTGCCAATTCTTAGGCGCTCCTCAGGATTCTCTGAAAGACGGGCGTGGGGGGCTGGGGTTCTTGCCCAGGGGGAAGCTGACCCCAGGTAGCATCCGGATCCCAGCGCAGTTGCGTGATGTCGGTGAGGGAGAACCCCAGTTGCTGCAGGATCTTGAGGCTGAGAGCGGGAATGAGGGGCGAGAGCAGCACTGCCACCCAGCGCACGCTTTCCAGAACGGCATAGAGGATCTGGGCCACCCGTTCCCCCTGCCCTTGCTTGTGCAGCGTCCAAGGAGCCTGCTCATCAAGGTATTTGTTGCTGGCCTGGGCTAAGCTGAGGGCTTTGCGGGCAGCAGAGCTGGGATCCAGCCGCTCGTAGGCGTCGGCCACTGCCGGGGCAAGGCGCTCGGCCAGGGTTTTGAGGGGGTGATCTGCAGGGATCCCGACGGCGGGAACGCGGTAGTCGGATTGATATTTCCTGAGCATGTTGAGGGTGCGGTTGAGCAAGTTGCCCAGGTCGTTGGCCAGATCGGCGTTGAGCACGTCAACGAAGCGGCCCTCGCTGAAATCGCCATCCTTGCCCAGCTCGATTTCCGTCAGAAAGTAGTAGCGCACGGCATCGGCGCCGTACTGGCGCACCAGCTCAAAGGGATCCACTGTGTTCCCCAGGCTTTTGCTCATCTTGAGGCCATCCTTGGTGAGAAAGCCGTGGCCAAACACCTGCTTGGGCAGGGGCAGACCTGCGGACATGAGCATGGCCGGCCAGTAAATGGCGTGGAAGCGGACAATATCCTTGCCCACCAGGTGGACATCCGCAGGCCAGTAGCGGCGTAGGGCATTTGCCAAGGTGGGCTCGTCGTCAGGATCCAGAGCGGCACTGATGTAGTTGATCAGGGCGTCAAACCAGACGTAGAGGGTTTGGCCGGGATCCGCCGGAAAAGGGATCCCCCAGGAGACGCTGGGGCGAGAAATGGAAAAATCCCGCAGGCCCTGCTTGACAAAGTTGATCACCTCATTGCGGCGGCTTTCTGGTTGGATAAACTCCGGGTGCTCCGCATACAGGGCCTCCAGCTTTTCTTGGTAGCGGGAGAGGCGAAAGAAGTAGTTTTCCTCGTCTTTCCACTCCACCTTCTTGGTGGGGTGCAGGGGGCAAAATCCTCCCTCCAGCAGCTCGGCCTCGTCTTTGAACTCTTCGCAGGCCACACAGTACCAACCCTGCTGCCGGCCAATGAAAATATCTCCCTGATCCCAGACCCGCTGAAAAAACTCCCGCACAATGGCCTTGTGGCGGGGATCCGTGGTGCGGATGAAGCGGTCGTGGCGGATGTGGAGTAGGTGCCACAGTTTCGCAAACTCGGCAGAAAACTCATCACAGTGCTGCTGCGGCGGAACGCCCCGTTCTTCGGCGGTACGCTGGATCTTCTGGCCGTGCTCGTCGGTTCCCGTCACCATCAGCACATCCTTGCCCCGCAGGCGATGGTAACGGGCAATGGCATCCGCCACCAGGGTGGTGTAGGCGCTGCCGATGTGGGGAGCGGCGTTGACGTAGTAGATGGGGGTGGTGATGACAAAGGTGGAATCCGGCATGAGCATCCCCAAGGCTTTCTCCCATGATAGAGGTTGCGGGAAAGTCCAAAAGGCCAAGCTGTAGCGTGGGTGTGGAGAGGTCATTCGATGAAACTTCAGGTCAACCTTCTGGGGTGGAGCGGTGTGGCGTTGGGAGTAGGGATCCTCGGGGCGGGAGCGGGCCTGGCCCAACCCTCGACGGCGCCCCTGCCGGAAACCCGGATCCCCTGTGAGATTTTCATCGCGGGGGGTGGGCTGGGGGGGGTGGCGGCGGCCTATGACGCGCTGCAACTGGGCCGGCAGGTGTGCATGACGGAGATCACCGATTGGATCGGGGGGCAGGTGAGCGCCCAGGGAGTCTCCGCTTTGGACGAGCGACCCCTGCAACGAGAAAATGACATCTTCCCCAAAGGCTACAGCGAGTTTCGCCGGCGGGTACGGGAAAAATACGGCGGGGATCCCAATCCGGGCAAATGCTGGGTGAGCGTGCTCTGCTTTTCCCCTCAGGTGGGCCACCAGGTGATTCGGGAGATGTTGGATCCCTATCTGCAGTCGGGGCAGTTGCGGCTGTTCACCGAGACGGTAGTGAAGGATTTGGAGATCAAAGACTCTCAGATCCGCAGTGTGCAGGCCATTCGCAACATCCCCAAACACGCCGGCGTGGAGCCGGAGCAGCGGGGGGATTTGTCCACCTATCTCCTGGACTTTTACCGCCTGGAGCCCACCGACGACTGGGACAAGGAGATCCTGCGCTTTGAGCCGCCGCCAGAACGCCAGGGGAAAACCCTGCCCTGGGTGGTGATCGATGCCACCGAAACCGGCGAGCTGCTGCCTCTGGCGCGGGTGCCCTACCGCCTGGGAACCGATGGCCAAAGCCGCTGGGAACCCAGCTCCAAGCCCTACGTGGATCCCTACTGTACCCAGGGCTTCACCTACACCTTTGTCCTGGAGCGCTCTGCTGTGCCCCAAGTCCCCATCAAGCCCGAGTTCTACAATGACCCACTGCACGGTCCCTACTACAGCTTTGAACAGCCGCGCTTTAACTTTGGCCTGGTCTTTACCTACCGCCGCATCCGGGGGCAGGTGTTCGGCTTTGGGGAAGAGGCCATTCGGGTGGGGGATCAGTCAATGCAAAACTGGACTTGGGGCAACGACTGGCGCATCACAGGGCCGGATAAGAATTTCATCCTCACCCACGAGCAGTTGCAGGCTTCAGGCCAGTTGGATCCCGGCGGCTGGATGGGGGGCCTGCGGGTGGAAGCCCTGCGGCGAGCTGAGCAGCATGCTAAGGGCTTTTTCTACTGGCTGGTGGCGGGAAGGACGGATTTTCTCCTGCAACAGGAGGATCCCAACTTTCAAAAAGACTTCTACTTGCGCTATGCCTACCTACGGGGGCCCAATACCCCCATGGGAACTGCCAGCGGCCTCTCCAAGTACCCTTATATCCGCGAGTCGCGGCGCATCATTGGTCGGCCCAGCCTCTCCTACCCAGAAGGATTTACCATCTACGAGTCGGACATCACCACACGGGAATCGGAGCTAAACCGCGGGCGGCCCTTCATCTTCTACGACTCGGTGGGGGTGGGCCAGTACCCCATCGACTTTCACGATTGCCTGCTGCCGGGTTTTTCCCTGCCCCCCAGCAACAACAAAGACGCGCAGGCCCCCAGCTACCCTTACCAGATCCCCCTGCGGGCTCTGATCCCCCAGCGCATTGACAATCTGCTAGCCGGCAACAAAAATATCGCCACCAGCCGCATTGCCAGTGCCTCCTACCGGGTGCATCCGGTGGAATGGGCCATTGGCACCGCCGCCGGCCACACGGCCCACTTTGCCCTAGAACGGGATCTGATCCCGGCGGAGATCGTGGAGGAGCCGCTTTTGGATTTGCGGCTGTTGCCAGCTCTCCAGGCCCAAATCCAGAGCTTGGGCAACCCCATTCAATTTCCTGGCACCACCATTACCGCCACCGATTGGGCCCAATCCCGCTAGCCTAGAAAGGCAGGGTTGGGAGTTGACCGGTGGATCCCGTTGGGGTTGGACTTGTGGGCTGGGAGATGCTTCGCCCCTCTTTATGGGCCGCCACGGCTCTGTGGGGCTTGGGACTGATGTGGGGGTTTTCGCCGCTGCATCAAAAGCTGCAGGAGAGCTGGGAAAAGCAATTGCTATGGGATCCCAGTGGAGCTTTGGCTTCCTTGCTGAGCACCCTTCCCTTTTTGCTGGCAGCAGGCTTGGTGGTAGGCCTGACGGAGATCTCCTTGGGCAAAAGCTGGGCCGTCTCCTGCGGCCTGATCGCCTGCGTCGGCGGAGGCCTCTATGAACTGGGCCGGCGGGACAATGCCAGGTAACTCAAGCGCTCCGTGTTGTTAACGCAACTACCCCCAGTCTCCTCCCCTAGGGAGCGGATAAGCAACGCCAAGTTAGAGCGGCTTCAAGCGATGACCCCCCTCCAAGAAGCAGCAGAAGCAGCGGCCAAGCTGCTGGTATTCCGGGACATCTGCACCCACCCCCTAGCCCTAGCCTGGCAGGAGCTAATCCAGCAGTTGATGAGTGGGGATCCCCTGCCGTGCTGGAGGGCCTACGGGCGCTGGTTTGAGCAGTTGGCCCGGCAGGGCCTGAGCTGGCGGGAGTGGCTGATCCGGGAGATTGGCTGGGCAGATAACCCCTTTTCCCGCGCGGCGCTGCGATCCCAAGAGATCCCAGGGCCTCTGATGCAGGCGGCCCGCCACGATCTCCGCTGTCTGCAAACCTTGGCGGATAGTCAGGAGACCATTGCCGAGCAAATGCAGGCGCTGGGTCTGGGGATCCCCTGGCCGGATGAAAACAACAGCAGCTTCGGCTGGGATCCCCGCTCTTTTGCCGATTGGGGCCAGAGCTTGGAGACCTTAATTGCCCACTACCGCCAAAGGGGGGTAGGGCTCTGTGGTCGCTACTGGGCCTTTCGCTGGGGGCCAGCAGGGCTAGAAGGGATCCCTGCTCCCGATCTGTCTGACTGGGAGGAGATCTACGGCTACGAACGGCAGAAACAGCAGTTGGCGGCCAACACCGAAGCCCTGCTGCGGGGGGATCCGGCTTTGCATGTGTTGCTCTACGGGGCGCGGGGCACCGGCAAGTCTTCTCTGGTGAAGGCGTTGTTGCGCCGCTACGGCCCGCAGGGGTTGCGCCTATTGGAGCTGCGACGAACTGACTTGGTTCAGTTGCCGGAAATTTTGGCAGAGCTGCGGGCGCAGGTGTTGCCTTTCATCTTGTTTGTGGACGATCTCTCCTTTGAGGCAGAGGAAACCGAGTTCAAGCAGCTCAAGGTGCTCCTGGAGGGGGATCTCGTTGCGCCGCCCCCCAACGTGCGCCTTTATGCCACCAGCAACCGCCGCCATCTCATCCGCGAGTTTTTTGGCGACCGTCCCAATCCCCAAGATCAAGAAGTCCACGCCTGGGATACGGTCCAGGAAAAGCTGTCGCTGCGGGATCGCTTCGGCCTCACCCTCACCTTCACCCCCTTCACCCAGGGAGATTACCTGGCAACCGTAGAACACTTGGCCCAGCGGCTGGGTTTCACCCAATCTCTGGATGCCCTGCGCCGCCAGGCCTTAATCTGGGCCCAACAGCAAAACGGCTTTTCCGGTCGCACTGCCCGCCAGTTCTTGGATGCCGTTCGGGCAGGGCTGGTGAAAGGCAACGATGGACTTCCGAGCTAGAGGTGGTGACTATTCCAAACTCCAAAAAAGACAGAAGTTGCTGAGCTACACTCGCTACACGAAGGGGCGCCGGTCAGCCTGTCTCTGCCGTTACAAAAGCCAGGCGTCATAGCCATAGTCCGACCAAGGGCTGGCCCCAGAAGAAGGCAAAAGAAATGCACGATGGAAGCCATGGTCGCATCAGCGTTGGGTAGCAACCTCGATCCGGCCAATCTGGATCAGACGGAAGCAAGCCGAGGCTTGGCCCGCCTGGGGATCGATGTGGGGGGCACCTTTACCGATCTGGTGCTCCTGCGCGACGGCCAGATGCAGACGGCGAAGGTGCTGTCTACCCCCAGCCCTGAGGAGGGAGTCTTTGCGGCGCTGGACAAGCTGGGGGCGCTCCAAGGAGAGCTCCGGGTTGACCTGTTCTGCCATGGCATGACGGTGGCCACCAACGCGCTGCTGGAGCGCAAGGGATCCCCCACCCTGTTTCTAACCACGGCGGGCTTCCGGGATGTGCTGTCCATTGCCCGTCAAAACCGCCCCTCTCTGTATGACCTGACGCAGCCCAAGCCGGAGCCGGTGGTGCCCCGCCACCATTGCCTGGAGGTGAAGGAGCGCTGCAGCGCGGGCGGAGTGTTGGAGCCGCTCACCGATGCCGAAATCCGGCGGGTGGTGCAGGAGGTGGGGGAACGGGTGCAGCGGGATGGGATCCGCGCTATTGGGGTGGGGTTTTTGTTTTCTTTTCTCTACCCGGAGCACGAACAGCGGCTGGGGACGGCCTTGCGGCAGGCTTTTCCCGATCTGCACCTTTCCCTGTCTTGCGAGGTGGCGCCGGAGTTCCGAGAATACGAGCGCTTCAGCACCACCGCCATCGATGCCTACCTCAGCCCGGCATTGGCGGGCTACCTGCACCGCTTGGCCCAAGGATGTCGGGAGCGAGGGATCCCCCAGCCCTTGATCATGCAGTCTTCCGGCGGGGTGACCTCCATTGCTCAGGCGGCGGCCCATGCTTCGGTGGCTTTGCTCTCAGGGCCGGCAGGCGGAGTTTACGGGGCGGCCTATCTGGGTCGGCTGAGTGGCTACCCCCACTTGCTCAGCTTCGATATGGGGGGAACCAGCACAGATGTGGCCTTGATCCAAGATGGGATCCCCCAGGTTACTCCCGCAGCGGTGGTGTGCGGCTTGCCCGTGCAACAGCCCCAAATTGACATCCACACCGTCAGTGCCGGCGGCGGATCCCTGGCCCATTTGCTGCCCGGCGGTGGGCTCCAGGTGGGGCCAGAGAGTGCCGGATCCAACCCTGGGCCGGCCTGCTACGGTCGGGGGGGAACAGCTCCGACGGTTACCGACGCCAACCTCTGGCTGGGGTACCTGCCGGATGGCGGGCGGCTGGGCAACTCGGTGCAGCTACGGCGGGAGCTGGCGGAACAGGCTATTGCCACGCTGGCGGATCCCTTGGGTTTGAGCTTGCAGGAAACTGCCGTTGGCATTCGCACCTTGGCGAATGTCGCCATGTCGCGGGCCTTGCGGGTGATCAGCGTGGAGCGGGGTTTGGATCCCGCCGATTTTGCCCTGTTGGCCTTCGGCGGAGCCGGGCCCATGCATGCCTGTGCTTTGGCAGAAGAGCTGGGCATCCGCACGATCTTGATCCCGGCTGCCTGTGGGGTGCTCTCGGCGCTGGGAATGGCTTTGGCAGATCTGCGGCGAGACTATCGGCGGGCCATCCTCCAACCTCTGCGGCAGCTCACGTCCGCTTCAGGGGGATCCCTGCTGGCTCAATGGGCAGAACCCCTGATCCGCCAGGCGAGAGCCGATCTGCAGGATCCGGCGCTGCACTTCAGCTTGGACTTGCGCTATCGCGGCCAGTCTTTTGAGTTGGAGATCCCGGTGCAGTTGTCAGATCCGATTCCTCATCTGGAGCAACAGTTTCACCAGGCCCACCGACAACGCTATGGATGGCAGGATTTGGCCCAGCCGGTGGAGGTGATTCAGTTGCGTCTACAGGCGGTGCAGGCCCTACCCACCGTGCCTTTGACTGCACCCCACCCTTTGCCAGGGGATCCCCTCAAGGGTCGGCGAGAGGCATGGTTTGGGGGCAGGATGCGCCTGGTGCCGGTTTACGATCGGCAGCGCATGGATGTGGGGTTTCAACTGCGCGGGCCGGCAATTGTCGAGATGCCGGAGGCAACGGCGGTGATCGAAGCCGGTTGGACAGGTGTCATTGACGAAGTGGGAACCCTAATCTTGAGCTGTGTTCGCGATAGCGGGACAAAGTCCTGGTGAGTCCATCCGCAAGCAGAGCGTCATGGTCATTTCGATTCAAACTAGGATACTGTGCCCACACCCAAAACGTTGCTCGCGTCGGCGTTGCGGAGCAATAATGCAGGGGGCCAGAAGCTCACCCTAACCTGAAAGACCACAGCAGAGCTTGTTTTGAGAGGGAGAGGCAGGTGCTCCAGATCACCTTGACGAATACCTTCACGATTTTTGCGTCCAGATAGGGTGTTGTCTGTTTTCGTTTGTCAGGGTCTAGATAGATGGACTGGCCTCTGCAGCCCTTGCCCTGACTGGATTTTCGCGATTTCCCTCGAGGGCGGACGATGGGACTCGAACCCACGAATGGAGGATCCACAATCCTCTGCCTTAACCGCTTGGCTACGCCCGCCGCGATTCCGGCTATCTAGCTTAGCATGGGAAAAACGGGACTGAACTACAAAGGTCGAAGCACCCCAAATGCTACCCAGAGCCGATTTGTTGCGAGGGGCAGAGCATCGAGAAACCTTGGCACGGGTCTTGGATTTGGGAGAGCAAGCTCTCAAAACCTGGCAAGTGGTCTGGAGCGACTTCCTCTCGCCACCGGAAATAGCAGAGGTGCAAGCTCGGCTGCGCAACTTGACCGAACTACAAGTGGGGGCCTGGGGAGGGTACCCTCAAGCAGAGCGCCAGCGCTTGGCCCTAGCTCGCTCTGAGGTGGGCCTAGATGTCCGGGATCCAAAGTCCGACCAAGAAGGGATCCCATTGGCCGCCATTCAGATTCAGGGCAACTTTCTCTTCGACCCGGCCACCCACCGCGATTTTCTGGGAGCCCTGTTGGCGTCCGGCATCGCCCGCGAGAAAGTGGGAGACATCCTCCTGTTGGGGGACTCAGGCGCCCAGGCCATCGTTGTGCCCGAAATGGTGGATTACCTCACCCTAAACCTGACTCAGGTGCGCACAGTGCCTGTCAAAGTGAGCCGGATCCCCCTGAGCCAGTTGAACATTCAACCCCCCCGCGTCAAATCCATCACCAGCGTGGAAGCCTCTTTGCGCCTGGATGCGGTAGCCTCAGCTGGGTTTGGCATCTCCCGCAGCAAGATGGTGGAAGAAATCCAACGGGGGGAAGTGCGGGTCAATTGGAAGCCCATTACCCAAGCCAGCTACACCGTTGGCCCTCAGGATTGGATTGCCATTCGAGGTCGGGGTCGGCTGCAAATCGAAGAGGTAGCCGAAACAAAAAAAGGCCGCTTTCGAGTGCAAATGACGCGGTATCTCTAGGTTTTTCTTGCCTGAGTTTTGGGAGATCGTTATGCTCATTTTGGTTCAAACTAGGATACTGTGCCCACACCCGAAACGTTGGTCGCGTCAGTGTTGTAGAGCAATAATGCATAGGGCCAGAAGTCTTTTCAAGGACTCCGTCCCGCTGGCGCGATCAGTAGCTCAGGTGTCCACCCTAATTTGAAGCGACTGCAGCTTCAAGAAATGCTCTAGAAAAAAGAGAAAAAGGCCCAGGGATAAAGCAAATACTCCAAGTAAAACAACTTCCAGATCAGTTGATAATAGCCAACGATCGCATCTCGGCGGTTGAGATCCAGATGAACACCATAGCCCAAGAGGATCCCCAGCCCCAACACATGGCTCACCAACAGCCAGAGGCCGTTGCCCGCAAGGAGAAAAGAGATCCCCACCCCGATAAATCCCAGATAGCACAAGGCCAAAATGCTAATGCAAAACCTTGAGATCCGCCCTGGCCCAAAGCGCAGCGAGAAGGTGGCAATGGCAAACTGGCGATCCCCCTCCATGTCGGGAATATCTTTGAAAAGGGCGATCACCAGCCCAAAAATCGACATAAACCCCGTCAGCCAAACAATCGCAGCCGAAAGCTCGACCCTTCCCTGCATCACCTGCTGAAAATGGCTGTAAAGGCCCAAATTGACGATCAAACCCCGCACGCTGTAGATGCAAGCCGAGGCTGCCAGCGGAAAACGCTTCAACCGCAAGGGGGGCAGCGAATAGGCCGTGCCGATCCCATTGCTCAAAAGCACCGTCAGCAGCAGGTAGGGGATCCCGGCCATGGCCAGCAGGACGGACGCCACCCCACAACCCACGACGATCCCCACCCCCTGTCGCCAACTCAGGGATCCAGCAGCTAAGGGCAAATGGGGCTTGTTGATGCGGTCGATTTCAATATCCGTCAGTTGATTCAAGCCGACGATGTAGACATTGGCCGCCAGACAGGCCGCCCAAGCCCAGACCAACTGGGGCAGCGCCGAGAGAACCGGTTGCAGGGATCCGGCAGCCACAAACCCCGCCAACAGGTAGAGGCCCACCACGCTGGCGCTGGTGCCGTAGACGGTGTGGGGTCGAGCAAAACGCCAGAGAACTTGTGGGCGCAACATCAAAAAAGCTAGGGAGAGTCTTCCAGGAGAGAAGCTAGGGCTGCCCAGCGGGGATCCGCCGTTGGTGCTGTAGCTTCCACCGCAATGCCCGGACAATCGGGACGGCAGGGCAACTGGCGGGGCATCTCCAAATGCAGGTGCTGGTACATCCAGTCTTCGACATCCAGCTCACCATTGGAGGGCAGGCTCTCCAGCAGATCTTCTTCGTCTTGCAATTCCAGCTCCAAGGGGAGAGGTTCGGGATCCCGGATCAGGATGATCTCCTCAACTTCCAGGTGCAGCCGGTGGTTGAACTGCTGTAGGCAGCGGTGGCAGGTGAGGGTGACAATGGTACGAGCTTCAGCACTCACTTCGAGAAAATGGCCCCGATGGCTGACTTCCAGGGATCCCTCCACAGGGGTCAAACTCTCAAAGCCCGAAAAAAACTGCCTAAACTGCAATTCTTGGGTTTGACCGGGCATCTGCCGCAGATCCGATAGACGAATTGGCCTCAGCATGGCACCCCCCTTCACGCGTTTTGGGTAGCAGGGATCCCTGTCGTCACCGTAGCAAGAGGGCCAACTTGTTCCCAGCCCTCTGCCCACTCTCAAGATGGGGAAGCTGCCCGACGGATAACCAAGCGCCGGTCAGGCTCTTTGCCACGGCTGAAAGTTTCCAGATCGGCATAGGCAGGGTCATTCAAGAGAGTATGAATTTGCCGACGCTCGGCAGCCGAGAGATCGGGAAACTCGTATTCCCGGCCAGTGGCCCTCACCTTTTCCACAGCAGCGGCAACCAAAACCTTCAGCTCCTGCAAACGCCGCTGCCGATAGCCGTCCAAATCCAAAATGTAGGGCTGCTGCTGGTCTTCCGGCTGGTTCAGGTTGAGAAGGGTGTTGGCCAGGTACTGCAACGCATCCAGCACCACGGGGGAGCGATCCTCCTCTTGAGGGGAATCTCTGGAAGATGGAGAGGGCAAGGGGGGGGCTTTCGCCAACAGCAGCTGCTTCTGAGCTGGGGTCAAAGAGTCTGCCTCAATTTCCAGCACCTCCCCCACCACCCGCACCGCCGCTGGGATCCCCATGGCCACCAGCACCTGCTGTAACCACTGCCTGGCTCGCTCTTGATTGGCCGCAAAGGTGGGCTTGTTTGAGGAAGGGGCAACGGTTCCCTCAGATTTCTTAGCAGCAGATCCCGTAGAAGACTTAGGACGGCTCATCCTAGGCAGCTTCCAACTTTGAAGAGGTATCAACACTCCACCACAAGTCCACCCCAACAGCGAGGATCCCCTAGGGCTCAAAGGGCAAGGATTCCCGTCCCTCCTTGGCTGCTCTGGGCTTGGTCGATTTTTCCACTTCCTTGGCCTCCACCGTGATCGCCTGGGCAGCCCGACGGCGCTCCTCTTCCACCAATTGCTGCAAGTTCTCCGGCAACGGCTCCCGCGAGAGCAGGAAGGTCTGCACCGTTTGGAAGATGTTAGAGACGAGGATGTAGAGCAAAACCCCTGCCGGCAAAGGGAAAAACAGGAACATAGCCGAGAACAGCACAGGGGTGATGCGAGCCATGGAACTCTGGCTGGGGTCTTCTTTGCCCGTATCCTGTCCAACGTTCGTCAGGTACTGGTTCAAGTAAATGGACACCCCAAAGATGACGATCATGGCGATGATATCCCAGTGGATGGTGCCATCTTCGTCGAAGGCCCCCACACGGCCCAACTTGTCGATGAACAGAAAGCCGGTGTCAGAGGCCAAACCGGGAATGGACACCTGCACGGTCACATCCCCCGGCTGCAGAGCCAGCAAGGTGCCATCCGGCTTGATCTGGGCACGATCTTCCCCTTTGGTGATCTTCCAGGTGGGCTGTAACAGACTGGGATCCCCGCCCGCTTCGGCCACCAACTGCTCAAAAGGTTTGCCCCCCGGCCCTTGAAGCAGAAATTGCACCTCCTCCCCAACGGCAATCTTGGTGCCTTTGGGCTCCACCAGCACCACTGGCCTGTGGAGAGAGTCGGTGACAAAAATGTTCTTGCTGGGGCTGACGTAGGGAGCTGGTACCACCTCAGCCGCCACTTCCGCCGGCAGGATCTGCAAGTTGACATCGTAGGTTACTGCCGCAAAAGGGGATCCCCGCAGGGTGGCAAACAGGGCAAACAGCACCGGCATTTGAATGAGCAGTGGCAGGCAGCCCCCCAAAGGATTGGCCCCCAGCTCGGTATAAAGCTTGGCCTGGGCTTCCCGAAGCTTCTGCGGGTCGTCTCGGTATTTCTCCTGGAGTTCTCGCATCCGCCGCTGCATCACCGGGCTGATCACCTTCATGCGTCGCATGTTGCGGATGGATCCCACATTGAGCGGGTAGAGGGCAAAGCGGATCACCAACGTCAGGAAGATAATGGCCAGTCCATAGCTGGGCACGATCCCGTAGAAAAAATCCAGGATCGGCAGCATGACGTTGTTGGAGAGAAATCCGACTCCGAAGTCCATGAGGGGCGCTGGCAAATGTCCGTAACCATTGTAATGGCTTCCGTTCGGTTGACGAGGGCGTTTTCAGGGTTTGTCCCCTGGATCCGTCAGATAGACCTGAGAAAGGCGAGCAATTGAGCAAAATCAAGCCCGCTCCACTGAACAGGGATCCCAAGGCCCAACAAGAACCCCCCGCCGGCAGTTGCCTAGCAGTCCTTTCTTCCCCTATGATGAGAAACGCTTGATCCTCGGTAGCTCAGCGGTAGAGCGGTCGGCTGTTAACCGATTGGTCGCAAGTTCGAATCTTGCCCGGGGAGTATGTCCAAGCTGATCAAAGTCGATCAAAAAAACCGGATCTGGAATCCTCTCCTTCCAAGACAGCTCTGAGCATGCTGAGCGAAAGGAGGAGACAAAAACCAAGTCTCTTGCCGAGGATGGGGCGTCTCCCAGCGTTGAGCCAGACGTGGGTGGAGAGAATGGAAGCTGGCTGAGGATTCCGTCCCGCCGACGTGAACTGTTCCCGGCGAAGTGTCAAGAGTCTCTGTCCTTTGGGGCAAGGAGTATGTCAAAATACACTCTGGCTGTCTATCTCCCAATCCGAGAGTACTTGCTGTGATCGACCTGTCGCGGATCCCTGCCCAACCCAAGCCCGGCTTGCTCAACCTCTTGATTGAGATTCCCGGCGGCAGCAAAAACAAGTATGAGTTTGACAAAGACATGGGAGCAATGGCGCTGGATCGGGTGCTCTACTCCTCGGTGCAGTACCCTTATGACTACGGCTTTGTGCCCAACACGCTGGCCGGGGATGGGGATCCCTTGGATGGCTTGGTGATCATGGATCAGCCCACCTTCCCAGGGTGTGTGGTCACGGTGCGCCCCTTGGGCATGTTGCAGATGATCGACGGCGGGGATCCCGATGAGAAGCTGCTGTGTGTGCCTGCTAAGGATCCCCGCTATGCTTCGGTGACCAAGCTGGAAGACATCGCCCAGCACCGCCTGGATGAGATCGCGGAGTTTTTCGCCACCTACAAGCGCCTGGAAAAGAAAGAAACCCAGATCTTGGGCTGGAAAGGCTTGGCCGAAACCGAGGCGGTCATTGCCAGCAGCATTGCGGCCTGCAAACAACCCCAATAGACATCTCTAAGGGATGCGAACAGAAAGAGCTTCCTGGCGATGTTGCAACAGTCGCTCTGGGGCGAGGGGCCCTTCGATGTGTTGCCAAGGCAAGGGATCCCCTGGATCCCAGTGGCTGTGCACGTAGTAATCCAGAGGCGGCAGTTGCCCTTTAAGCGCTTTGAAAGCCCGCCGGTAGCTCCCCAAGGATTCCCCAAAGTCCCGCGCCAACTGCAAGACTTTTCCCACCCGCCGATCCCCTCGCGAGATGAGGGCTTGGATCACCGACCAGCTATAGCTTTCCGGGCGCAACTCCACCCCCAAGGGACGCAGGTGTTTCTGGAAAAACTGCAGTTTTTTCTCGGCTTGGGGATCCACTCCGTACCACTGAAAAGGGGTGTGGGCTTTGGGCACAAAGGTGCTGCACCCCAGCGTTAGGCGCAGGCCGGGAGCCGCTTTTTTGAGCTCTTGGAAAAGGGCTACTGTGGCCTCCAGATCTGCCTGGGTTTCCGCCGGGATCCCTACCATGCCGTAGAACTTAATGCCCTTCAGACCTCCAGCCTGGGCGTGGGCTGCTGCTGCCAAGATTTCCGGGTTGCTTAACTTCTTGTTGATGATCTGGCGCAGTTGTTCTGAGCCACTTTCGATGGCCACCGTAATGGACTGGCTGCCCCGGCGGGAGAGTACCTGCGCCAGACGTGGGGTTACGGTAGCGGTGCGCACCGAGGCCAAACTGAGACGCACCTGCTCGAAGCGATCCTGGGCCAAGTGCTCCAGCAACTGCTCAAATTGGGGGTGCTGGGTTACAGAAGCCCCCAGCAACCCAATCCGCTGAGTGACCTGCAGCCCCCGCTCTACCGCCGGGATCAAATGCCCCTCCACATCCGCCACCCGGAAAGGCAGGGTGAGATAGCTGGCCAGGCAAAACCGACACATCTCCGGGCAGCTGCGCACCACCTCCACCATGTAGATGCTCTCCCAGGCCGCTTTGGGGGTGACTACTGTGGAAACCGAGAGGGTGTTGCCGCGGAAGGTGTGTTTGCGAATGGAGCTAGGGATCCCGGCCACTTTGGGGAGCACCTTCTCCACCGGGCCGTCGGGCTCCCGGTATTGGGGTTCATACAAGCCGGGCACATAGATCCCTGGCACCTGCGCTAGCGCCTGCAATTGCTCAGCCCGGGATCCCTGGCGCACCTGCCGATAGATCTCAATCATCTTCTCCAGAAGACCTTCCCCATCCCCCAGCAAGATCAGGTCAAAAAACTCGGCAAAGGGCTCAGGGTTGGCCGTCAGTACCGGGCCGCCGCCAAAGACCAAGGGGTGGGCTTCTTCCCGCTCCTCAGATCTGGGAGGGATCCCGTGCCGTTCCAGCAGAGCCAGGATATGGACATAATCCAGCTCCCAGGACAAGGAAAAGCCGAACAGCTCCGGCTCCCGGGGCAGGGGTTCAGCCAGATCCGTAAAGAGGCGGGAGACGGCCACATCTCGGCGGCTGGCCAGCAGACTCCAGATGACTTGATAGCCCAAGCTGGTGATCCCCACTGCGTAGGTGTTGGGAAAGGCATAGATCACCCGCACCGCGTCGGGGTCGGGCGTAGCCGGGGCAAAGAGCAACTGCTCCAGGGCAAACTCTGAACTAGCCAAGGGATCCCGCTGTGTTGGATTGAGGTTTGGGTTCTGGCTTAGAGGAGTTTTGATGTACCTGCCTCTCCAGCTTAGCCAATTGGTGGGAAACCCCGCGAGGAGAACTCAATAAGGAGATATGCCTGCAGCGCACTTCGCGAATGCTGCCTCGAAGCGCCCAAACCATGAGAACTCTGCTGCTCAATACATTGCTTCAGGATAGAAACCGTGACCCCATGCAGCAAGACTCATCCCAAGGCCCAGACCTCCAATAGAAGCCACTCTCTACGGGCAGAGTGAGAATAGAGGGTTACCCTTTTGGCTGGGCAATGTCGAACTCGGCGTCGTAGTCGAAGTCCTCCTCTTCGTCAGCCCAGTCTTCTTCCAGCCTATCGTCCCCCGCCAGCTCCTCTTCCTCCAGGCGGCGCTTTTCTTCGTATTCCTCATCCTCTAGGCCCAAAGCAGCCCGCTCTGCCCGCCGCTGGAAGCGCTCCAGTGCCGCTGGAGTGATGAAGGGATAGGGCAACCCTTGCGCTTGGGCCTCCTCCAGCGCTGCGCGGTAGCTCTCCACTTCCTTGATGTCGATTTTCCAACCGGTGAGGCGGGCTGCCAGGCGCACATTTTGCCCCTCTTTGCCAATGGCCAAACTGAGCTGGTCGCTGTTGACCAACACATGAGCTTGCTGGATTTCCGGATCCACTAGCCGCACCTCCACCACCTTGGCCGGGCTGAGGGCGTTGGCAATGTAGGTGGCAGGATCCGGCGACCAGCGGATGACATCGATTTTCTCGTTGCGCAGCTCTGCTACCACCGCCTGAATCCGGGATCCCCTCGCGCCAATACAGGCCCCCACTGGATCCACGTCCCGCTCCACCGTATCGACCGCAATCTTGGTACGTGGCCCCACATTTCGGGAAGGGGGGTTGGCCTCCCGCGCCACTGCCACAATCCGCACGATATCCTCTTCAATCTCCGGCACCTCGTTGGCAAACAGGTTCACCACCAAGCCAGCATCGGCCCGGGAAACCAAAAGCTGTGGCCCCCGCCGGGATCCCTCATAGACTTTCTTGAGATAGACCTTCATCACCGCGTTGGGAGTGTAGCGATCGCTGGCCAGCTGTTCCTTCTTGGGCAGTTCTGCTTCCACCTCAGGTTGTCCGAAACCGCTGGATACCGACATGATCACCGTCTGCCGCTCGGTGCGCAGCACCCGTGCCTGCAGTACGGTTTTTTCCAGATCGCGGAACTCTTCCTGAATCAGACGGCGCTGCTGATCCCGTAACTTTTGCGCCAGCACCTGCTTGGTTTGGATGGCCGCCATGCGGCCAAATTCCGCCTGTTGTGGGGTGACATCATCTGTGACTTCCCAGCCTACTTCGGCTTCTGGGTAATCCTGCTGCACGTCGTACAGAGAGATCTCGTGATCCGGATCCTGTACCTGCTCAACGATGGCTTTGGTGGCCAAAACGCGAAAGCCTCCTGCCTCCACATTCAACTCCACATCAAAGTTTCGGAAGTGGTCTTCTGCGAAGACCACATCTCGCTGGATGGTTTTGCGGTAGCGTTCGTAGCCCTTGAGCAGCGCCTCTCGCAGAGCATCGGTGACCACATGGCGGGGCAAGTTGCGCTCCCGCGAGATCATCTCCACCATTTCCGCCAAACCCGGCAGAGGCACCATCGCCATAACCACTGTCCTCCTGCATAAACCTCATGAAACTTACTGTTGCTATTGCTCCCCAGCGGGAACTGAACCCGCATCTCTGATGCGAAGGGAGGGCCGCACCACCTGCGGTCAAACGCTCTCTCTATCTCCGGTCTCCTAGTCAGTTTCCGATGAGAGGGCAACCCGCTGCACCGAAGCGCGGGGCAACTGAACTCGCCGCCCCTTGAGGGATAAGGCAACCCTCTCCTCATCCCGACCCAGCAGGTGTCCTGACCAAACGGCTTTGCCCTTGTAGGGTGGATCCAAGGTCACCTCCACCGCAAACCCTTTGAAAACCACAAAGTCGCGATCGCTGGTGAGAAGGTTGCTGATGCCAGGGCTGGACACCTCCAACACATACTGGCCTGGGATCAGATCCACCCGATCCAGCTCGACTTCTAAGG
The DNA here is from genome assembly GCF_047461655.1 of Synechococcus sp. W55.1. Classification (NCBI taxonomy): domain Bacteria; kingdom Bacillati; phylum Cyanobacteriota; class Cyanophyceae; order Synechococcales; family Synechococcaceae; genus Synechococcus; species Synechococcus sp. W55.1. The sequence continues at coordinate 14,331 of NZ_JANSHN010000021.1, read as the reverse complement.
CTTGGCTCATGGCTTCGCAATCGGCATGGCTGGTTTCTCGGTCGGGATCCAGTGGGCGGATATCCACCCGCAGAACTGGCGGATGCTGGTTGGTGTGGAAAACCATCTGCACCAACTGGTATCCCAGTTGAGCGGCCAAGGGACGGGCCAAGCTCTCCAACTGTGGAATAAGAGGGTGAACCATAACCTACTCGTCACCAACCCGGTGCTGCAGCCAGATCCAAACCCCTTGGAGCCGGAGCCGGCAAAGGGGACAGTAAGCCCCCTCAAAAAGCAAAGAAGTGGGCTTTACCCACTCCCCGTTGTCATCGTGGAGATTGCTCAGGGCTTGCCCAGAGTCGATGCAGACTCTTGGTGCATTCCCCTCGTTACTACTTTAGAAGATCTCCCCCGGTTTTGTCATGGGGATCCCCAAAAGGCAACATCTATAATGTGGACAACTGCGGATTTGCCCAGATATCCAGCCGCGTTTTGTGGGGTTTCCTATGACTGTTGCCTTTTCCTACCCGATCTTCGGCCCCAGCATTCAGTGCCCCCACTGTCGGCAAACGATTGCGGCCCTCACCCTGACCGATACCTACCTCTGCCCTCGCCATGGTGCATTTGAGGCGGATGCCGAACAAGAGGAGCTGGTACACCTGCAATCCGGACGGCGCTGGCGCTTTTGGGAAGGTCGCTGGTTTCGTCAGCACACCCACGCCGATGGGATCCGTTTTGAGATTCATGAAGAATTGGATCGGCTGCGCATGCAAGGAATGCGAGCCACTCAGGTGATCGTGGCCGAGCGCTACCGCCAGCTGCTCACCCCTTATCTGGAGCAGGGATCCCACCGTCGTCCTGGCCCACCTCGCCTCTATGGCTTGCCCGTCAGCTTCAGCTCCCAAATCCCAGAGGATAGGGGTGGATCCCCTCAGCGCTGGCGGGTGATCAACTTTGAGCTGACCTACGAGATCGACCCGGCCATGCGGCAGCCGCAATCCCGTCTGCAACTGTGTGATTAGACTGTGTGATTAGAAAGGCGAACAGGTAGAGAGCTGTTGGAAAATTGGTGGCTGCTCAAGTCTTCTAGAACTGGAAGTTTCCTTCCGCGGCGGGAAGCGCTATGCCTTGATAGGTGTAGCCAATGAATCTCGGCTGGTCAGGCATATAAAACCGCTCCAGTTGCTCAAACCGAAACCCCGCTTCTCGGATCAACCGGGCCATATCTCGGTTGAGGTTGCAGCCATCTGCAATCACTTTTTGGAGGGGGTTGAGACGATTTTGCCATCTTTGCACCTGGGGATCCTCGCTGAGGCCGTGTTCGAGAAAAAACAGCTTTCCCCCTGCTCGCAACACCCGCCGGATCTCTCTCAAAGCCTTGGCCACATTAGGAATGCTGCACAATGTCCAGGTGCTGACCACGCTATCAAAACTCTGGCTTGGAAAAGGCAGTTTCTGGGCATCCGCCACCTGCCAATCAACGGCGATGGGAGAAGATGCAATGCGCCGACGAGCCAGGGATCCCATGCCGGGATTGGGGTCTACCCCTGTGATCTTGTGAATGTGCTCTGGGTAGCAGGGTAGGTTGAGGCCGGTGCCAAAACCAATCTCCAGAACAGCTCCCTGCACATGGGCCAGAAGCTGCCGCCGATAGCGCTCCATCCCTTCCCCCGAGAGAGCTAAATCCAACAGCCGCGGGAAGATTATTCGGCGATAGAGGTTCATTCGACCATCCCAAATGAATGTTCAGACCTGAGCAGCTTAAACAGTCTGGGCAGGTTGCGGTTGAGCAGTCACCTTCAGGGAGTGAAGGGCATAGCAGGCCAGCAACCAATTGAGCAGGCGGGCCACCACACGAGCGGTTTGCCGCGTTGCGGATCCCACCGCCACCCCTCCCAGTGAAAGGCCAACCACAGGACGAGCGGCAAAGATGGCCTCACAGGTCTGCAACAGTTGCGGCCAACTCACCCCCCCTGGCTCTGGGTGATGCACCGCGGGCGCCAAGGAAGGATCCAACACACTGCAGTCCACCACCAAAAACACCGGTTGATCCGGCAAAGAGGCCACCACCTGCTGGGGATCCCAGCCATCTTGGGCCCAGAATATTGGGCTGTGGTGGGCTTTCAGCCATGCGTAGGCGCGCGCACTGCCGCTGCGCAACCCCACATGGATCACCGGCAGCATGTGCTGGTAGAGCAACTCCACCCAGGCAGCACTGCCATAGCTCGTATCTTGATCCGGCTGGCTCATCTCCGGCGGCGGCATCAGATTGGCATGGGCGCTGCAATGCACCACGCTCAGGGTTGGGTGGTGTTTCCAAAGGGCACGAATGGCCCCCCAACTGGCGGCCAAGACCGAAGGCAACAGCACCGGCCATTGTTGTCGTCTCCAAGCTTGAGTCACCGCCGCCTCACACATGCCGTAGGGAGGCTCATCCACCAGCCCCGGCAACTGCGCCACCGCCAGCTTATCCACATCGATCCCCAACCTCGGCTCGAAGGCACACAGCTCCGAACCGGCATTGAGAATGGCCATCGGAGCCTGAGTATCGTGGCCAAAGGCGGTGGGAATGAGAATGACCCTAGCGTTGGATTGCGAGCTGGGATGGAGGGACCACTGGGCCATGGGCGCTGTTCCTTTTCCAGAAAGCTGTGGGTCTCCGGCTTGTTCTATGGTGGCCTACAGGGCGCCCAGGGATCCGTCTGAGGGCCAGCCGGTCTGCTACGAAAGATTACAGATCCCAGGCGGAGCTGCGGTCAAAAATCGGGTCGATGGTAGATTCAAAGTGCTCCGCGCCGCAAACGCGGTTTAGATAGGGCAAACAACTGCAAACCACAACGAGTTGAGTAAGGTAGGCTATGGCTGTGATGGAAGGCGATCCTCGTCAGGGAGCAAAGCTGCCTCTATTTGGGGGATCCACCGGAGGGCTGTTGAGCGCAGCCGAAACCGAAGAAAAATACGTCATTACCTGGACGGGCAAGCCGGGGCAGGTGTTTGAAATGCCCACTGGCGGCGCTGCTGAGATGGTGGAAGGCAAAAACTTTCTCACCTTTGCCCGCAAAGAGCAGTGTTTGGCGCTGGGTGCCCAGTTGAGATCCGACTACAAGATCAACGACTACCAGATCTTCCGCATTCCGGCGGGTGGAGAGCCTGTGTTGGTGCATCCCAAAGATGGCGTTTTTCCTGAGAAGGTCAACGAAGGCCGTGAGCCCGTCGGCAAAGTGGATCGCAACATCGGCAAAAACAAAGAGCCGATTACCTACAAGTTCACCGGCGGGAAACCCTGGGATTGAACTCCCCACAGCTTCGCTCCCTACTGGGTTTCAGGATCCCCTAGCAAGGTCGGGGGATCTTTTGCTTGCCTGTTTTCGACAAAAAAGCTCCAGCCCACCTTGAGCTGAAGCTACGCCCGGAAGCGCTGGGGATCTCCTATATGTAGCCAGGGATCCCAGGGGCCAACCTACTTGGCAATCGCCGCGAAGAACTCCTTGGATTTCACCGGGTCGGGATTCATGGTTTTCTGGCCGGGCTGCCAGTTGGCCGGGCAAACTTCGTCGGGGTGAGATTGCACGTATTGGATGGCTTGCAGGGTGCGCAAGGTTTCATCCACACTACGGCCAAAGGCCAGGTTGTTAATGGTGGCGTGCTGGATGATCCCTTCTTTGTCGATGATGAACAGGCCGCGCAGCGCCACACCGGCCTCCGGATCCAGAACATTGTAGGCAGCGCTGATCTCCTTTTTCAGGTCAGAGACCAGAGGATACCTCAGCTCGCCCACCCCTCCGGCTTTGCGGTCGGTCTGGATCCAGGCCAAGTGAGAGTATTCGCTGTCCACCGAGACGCCCAGGATCTCGGTATCCAGCTTGGCAAAGTCGTCATAGCGGTCGCTAAAGGCCGTGATCTCCGTTGGGCAGACAAAGGTGAAGTCCAAGGGGTAGAAGAACAGCACCACATACTTCTTACCCCGGTAGTCGGAGAGCTTCACCGTCTTGAATTCCATGTCATAGACGGCGGTGGCCGAAAAATCGGGAGCAGCTTGGCCAACCCGCAGACATCCTTCCTGAGACATCAATCCACGCTCCTTGCGGTAAAGTGCAAACGTAAACCAAACCTAACATACCATACTCATAATGAGTTTGTCTTAATCCGAGGGCTAGGGAGGGATCCCAACTGCTGGGATCCGGATAATCCCCATTTTTCCATGCTGATCGGTTCGGCTCTGCAAGGGATCCTGTTGTCATGAGGGTGGCGCTGGAGTTCCTCTATCACTTCTGTTGTGATCGCTGTCGGCGGTGGTGGAGCCAGGCCGATGTGGAGCCGCAACCTGGGGATCGCCTGTATTGCCCCTATTGCGGCCATCAAAATTGTGTGGAGCGCATCGATACCTTTCGCAATGCTGCGCGGGGCAGTTGCCTGACCCGTCCCCCCGATGCCCCTTCTCCAGATCCGCATCCGCCCTCTGAAAAATCCGGGGATCGGCCTCAGGAGAAGCGATCCCCAATCTAGTTATCCTGGGCAAACCCAGTCCTCTTGCCCCTATGGGGCAGCCAGCCGCTAGAGCCTGTCAACCATTCAACGCATCCGCCAGAGTTCCCCGTTGCGAAGATGACCACAGGTAGAGGTCAACCTCAGGCGAGGAAGAATCCACCAGATAGCGACAGGGGCGGCGCTCTTCCAGGATGGTGGTGGAGCAGCAGCAACTGTAAACTTCCAGATAGTCGTCCGGCTCCGCCTCAAAGATCGCCTGCTGGCCGGGGAAGAGGGTGCGCTCCCAGTGGCCGGGGATCGTTCGGATCACCTGAACCTGTCCGGAACGGTTGACGAAAGCGTATCTTTTCATTGCGTTTTTTTAATTGCGTTAAGAAAAACTTATTGCCCTTAAAATAGGCTACCATCCCTGATCCCCAAGCGACAATAGCGAGCCGCCAAGACGGGGATCGCTCTTCCTGACTGGCTTTGGGAGATTTGTTCTCTCAGCTTATTGGGGTTGAGAGAATGGGATCCCGAGGAGAAGCCTGCCCTGGTAAACTGAGGGGAAGAGTCTGAAGATATCCTTAAGTTGGCCTTCACCATTCTGAGATCAGCAAGGGGGCACACCGTGGACAACAAGTTGGGGCTAGAGATCATCGAAGTTGTGGAGCAGGCTGCCATTGCCGCCGCCCGCTGGATGGGCAAAGGGGACAACAAGACCGCCGACCAGGTGGCTGTAGAGGCCATGCGGGAGAAACTCAACCAGATCCCTATGCGCGGTCGCATCGTCATCGGGGAAGGAACCCGCGATGAGGCCCCCATGCTCTACATCGGCGAAGAAGTGGGCATCTGTACCCGCCCGGATGCTGAGCAGTTCTGCCGTGTGGAAGAGCTGGTGGAGATCGATATTGCTGTGGATCCCTGCGAGGGCACCAACCTAGTGGCCAAAGGCCAAAACGGCTCTATGGCGGTGCTGGCCATCTCCGAGAAAGGCGGCCTTCTCCATGCCCCGGACATCTACATGCAGAAGCTGGCAGCTCCGCCCCAGGCCAAGGGCAAGGTGCACATCGACTATCCCCCCGAGAAAAACCTGAAGATCATCGCCGAAAGCCTGGATCGGGAGATCTCCGATCTGACGGTGGTGGTCATGGATCGCAAGCGCCACCTCGATCTGATTCGCCAAATTCGAGAGGCGGGGGCGCGGGTGAAGCTGATTACCGATGGCGACATCTCGGCGGCTCTCTCGGCAGGCTTCAATGGCACCGGCATTCATGCCCTGATGGGGATCGGGGCTGCTCCTGAGGGAGTGATCTCGGCAGCTGCTCTGCGGTGCTTGGGCGCCCACTTCCAAGGTCGGCTGATCTACGATCCCGAAGTAGTTCAGGCGGGCACTTACCTGCCGCCTGTGGAGGAAACGCGACGGGAACTCAAAGAAAAAGGCATTGAGGATCCCGACAAGGTGTGGGAGTGTGAGGAGCTGGCCAGTGGCAAGGAAGTCCTCTTTGCTGCCACCGGGATCACCGATGGTGACTTGATGCGCGGGGTACGTTTCTTTGGGGGTGGGGCCCGCACCGAGACCTTGGTGATTTCCAGCCAATCCCGCACGGTGCGCTTTGTGGATACCATCCACATGAAAGATGGCCAGCAGCCCCGCGGACTGCAGCTGCGCTAAGGGATCCCTATCTAACATCCTCGCAGATCGGGGCGGCTTTCCCCTGGTGAAGGTCGCCCTTGCCTTTTTGGGAAAGTTACGAAATCTATCAAGCCCCAACCCGTGAAAACGTAATAACTCTTCAGCAAAATCCGGCAAAACCGGTTCGATACTGGTCTTAGGGTTTAGGTAGGCTGAGAAAAGTTACCTAAGCTTGCTGGAACCGAGTCAAGGGATCCCCCATATCGGTTACAGCTTTTGCCTTCTTTCTGAAACAATATTTGCTTTTGTTCAGAGTTTTTGTTTTTAATAACTTTTGCTGTTGCTGTACAGACGACGGAGAGGCATGTTTATCGCGGTTGTCGGTCTTAGCCATCGCACAGCTCCTGTGGAGATTCGGGAGCGCCTCAACATCGCGGAGGCGGAGGTGGGAGAGACGATCCAGCAGCTTCGCGCCCACCCCCACATTGAGGAGGCTGCGATCCTCAGCACCTGTAACCGGCTGGAGGTCTACATCGTCACCTCAGAAATGGAGAGTGGTGTCCGGCAGACGATGCAGTTCTTGGCTGAGCTGAAAGGGATCCCCTTGCCCCAACTGCGTCCGCACCTGTTTACCCTTCTTTACCAGGATGCCGTAACCCACCTGATGCGGGTGGCTGCCGGTCTGGACAGCTTGGTGCTGGGAGAAGGGCAGATCCTCTCGCAGGTGAAAAAAGCCCAGCAACTGGGCCAAGCCTGCAACGGCATGGATCGCATCCTCAATCGCCTTTTTAAGGCAGCCATTACCGCCGGCAAGCGCGTCCGTACCGAAACGGAGATCGGCACCGGCGCCATGTCCATCAGCTCGGCAGCGGTGGAGTTGGCTCTGCAAGAGCAGGGATCCCTCTCTCAGGGCAAAGTTACCGTGGTGGGGGCGGGGAGAATGGCCCGTCTGTTGGTGCAGCACCTGTTGGCCAAAGGGGCAGTCGATATCACGGTGGTCAACCGCTCCCTGGAGCGGGCCGAAGCCCTGGCCAAGCAATTCGAGCAGCCGATCCAGGTGTTGCCCTGGGAGTCGCTGCTGAGCAGCGTGGCCGAGTCCAACTTGGTCTTCACCAGCACCGGTGCCACCCAGCCGATCCTCACCTACCAGCAACTGGCAGGGGTGCTGCAGCCAGATCAGCCGCTGTTGTTGGTGGATATCTCTGTGCCCCGCAACATCGATCCCGACGTGGAAAAGCTGAAGGGGGTACAGGTGTTCAATGTGGATCACCTCTCCCGCGTCGTGGAAGAAAACCGCGCCCAACGGCAAAAGCTGGCTCTGGCTGCCGAAGCCCTGGTGGAAGAAGAGGTGGATCAATTCATGGAGTGGTGGCGTTCTCTGGAGACGGTGCCCACCATTTCCAGCCTGCGCCACAAGGTGGAGTCCATCCGCGAGCAGGAGATGGAAAAAGCTCTCTCCCGCCTGGGCAAGGACTTTGCCGAGAAGCACCTGGAGGTGATCGACGCCTTGACCCGCGGCATCGTCAACAAGATCCTGCACGACCCGATGGTGCAACTGCGGGCCAAACGGGATATTGAGGCGCGGCGGGCAGCCATGCGGATCTTGCAGGAACTGTTCAACCTGGATCCGGTGGTGTTTCAAGCCCAGCAGGAGCGCTAGGGATCCCTTGGCGAAGAGCGCATGACTTGAAGAATTGTAACAGCTCTCCCATCTGGGGTGGAGGGCACCCCTTAGGATACAAAGCGTAAGCCACAGGATCTGGGATTATGTTCGGACAATACGAAGTTTTTGTGCAGTTGGCTCTGCTGGCCTTGATCGTCTTGGCAGGCCCGGCGGTCATCCTAGTGCTTTACCTGCGCGGCGCCGATATGTAGGGGATCCCTTTGGATATCGAGACAGCCGGGATAGCCCCTTGGGAGTGCTGGGGCTAAGCCCAGAGTCAAGGGCGATCAGCTGTTTAGCGATGTAACGCTTCTTTGCGCTAAAGTTGTAAAGAGATCCCTAGGGCTCTCCTGCCTATAGGGCAATGTTCCCCTGGCTGATTATCTATGTCACTCCCCATCCGCAACGTCGCCATCATCGCCCACGTCGACCACGGCAAAACTACCCTTGTGGATGCCCTGTTACGCCAGGCGGGCATCTTTCGGGAGGGGGAAGACATCCCCACCTGTGTGATGGACTCCAACACGCTGGAGCGGGAGCGGGGCATCACCATCTTGGCCAAAAACACAGCCGTCCGCTACGGCGAAACCTTGATCAACATCGTCGACACCCCTGGCCACGCCGATTTCGGGGGCGAGGTGGAGCGGGTGCTGGGGATGGTGGAGGGCTGCCTGTTGATCGTGGATGCCAACGAAGGCCCGATGCCGCAAACCCGCTTTGTGCTGCGCAAGGCTTTGGAGAAGGGTCTGCGCCCCATCGTAGTGGTCAACAAGATCGATCGGCCTCGCGCCGAGCCCTACAAAGCCGTCGACAAGGTGCTGGATTTGTTCTTGGAGCTGGGGGCGGACGAAGACCAGTGCGACTTCCCCTATCTATTTGCCTCTGGGTTGCGCGGCTTTGCCCTGGAAGAAGCCCATCTCAAAGACTTTCTGGAAGGGAAGTACAGCGGATCCCTGGATATGAAGCCTCTTTTCGAGGCCATTCTCAAGCATGTCCCACCTCCCATTGGGGATCCCGGCAAGCCCCTGCAGCTGCAGGTCACCACGCTGGAGTATTCGGAATACCTGGGCCGGATCGTGATCGGCAAGATCCACAACGGCACCATCCGTCTGGGGGATCCATTGGCAGTGGTGAAAGAGGATGGATCCATTGCCAAGGGCAAAGTAACCAAGCTGTTCGGCTTTCAGGGCCTGCAGCGCATCGAGCTGACGGAAGCTACCGCCGGCCACATTGTTGCTGTGGCGGGGTTTGCCGAGGCCAACATTGGCCACACCCTCACCTCTCCCGAAAATCCCCAGGCTCTGCCGCTCATCAAAGTGGACGAGCCGACGCTGCAGGTGATGATCGGTGTCAACGATTCTCCCTTTGCCGGCCAGGAGGGTACCTTCGTTACCTCGCGACAGTTGCGGGAGCGCCTGATGCGGGAGTTGGAAACCAACGTGGCGCTGCGGGTGGAAGAAACCGACTCGCCGGATCGCTTTTTGGTGTCGGGGCGAGGCGAGCTGCACCTGGGCATCCTGCTAGAAACCATGCGGCGGGAAGGCTATGAGTTTCAGGTGGGGCAACCGAAGGTAATTTTCCGCGAGGTCAACGGCCAGCCCTATGAGCCCTATGAGTGTTTGGTGCTGGATGTGCCGGAAGCGACGGTGGGGGCCTGCATCGAGCGGCTGGGGCAACGGCGGGGAGAAATGCAGAACATGATGGTGGGATCCGATGGTCGGGCTCAGCTGGAGTTTGTCATTCCGGCGCGAGGGCTGATCGGCTTTCGGGGGGAGTTTATCCGCATCACCCGCGGCGAGGGGATCATGAGCCACAGCTTTTTGGAATACCGTCCCCTGACCTCTGAGATGGAAATGCGCCGCAACGGGGTGCTGATTGCTTTTGAAGAAGGGGTGGCCACTACCTATGCCCTCAAGAATGCGGAAGATCGAGGTGTATTCTTTATTACGCCAGGTACCCGCGTTTACAAGGGCATGATCGTGGGCGAGCACAACCGTCCCCAAGACTTGGAGCTGAACGTCTGCAAGACCAAGCAACTGACCAACCACCGGGCTGCGGGCGGGGAGGAGCTGGTGCACTTGCAAGCGCCGGTGGAGATGACCCTGGAGCGGGCTTTGGAATACATCGGCGAGGATGAGCTGGTGGAGATCACGCCCCAGTCGGTGCGCCTGCGCAAGGCACAGTTAACGCCCTCTCGCCGCTAGTTTTCTCAGCCAACTGGAAGAGAACCCGGCTCACCACCGCCGCAGGTAAGAGGCCAAGTTGGGGAAATAGAACGCCCCCCAAATCCCCAGCAGGATGACTCCCAAGCCGAACACAACCAGCCAAAGGCGCGGTCGGCTGTGCAGCTTATTGGATCCCACCTGGACGTAGGCCAGATCCACCCAAGCAGTATTGCCGCGGCGGAACCAGCCCACCACTTTGACGCGCCGGCCCACCAGGGCGCGGATCCGCTTCAGGCCGGAAAAGACATTGCCCACCGGCCCCAAAGGGGAAGTAAAGCGCACCGGGATCAGCCCTGTGGCCTCTTGCAGCTTCAGCTCTGCCCCCAGTTGATAGCCGGAGGGGCCCAGTCCCACCAACTCCCCCTCCAGCTCCACCCATTGTCCGCGGCGGGGATCCGCGTCGGGATCCGCCAGCAAGCTGAGCACATCCGTCGGCCTTGCCGGCAGGGATCCCCCGTACATCAATCCCGCTTTGGCCCACAAGCCCACCCCGTAGCCCACCACCGCTGCTGCCGCGATCACCTTGGGATCGAGACGGTTTTGCAGCAGCAGGTAGAGGATCAGCCCCACCAGCCAGCCAATGAGGATCCCGACCACTTCGGCTGCGTAGATGGCCAGATCCAGCCAAAACCGGCTTTGCAGGCGGGCCACATCCAATTTGGACCCGGATCCCAGGCTCAGCTCCGGCAGGAGGCGCAGCCGCTCTCCATATCCCGCCAAGACCTTGAAGCGGTGCCCCGGCAGCGGATGGCTGGAATTGACCTGCATCCAGCGGGCCCAAGGGTTGATTTGATCCCAAAGAAAGACTTGGCCAGCTTGGGAGGGATCCTGGAGGCGGGCGGCAGCACTGGCAGCGGCGATGGTTTTGAAGTCCAAAAAGCTGAACAGGCGGGTGCAGTGCAACAGCGAGGAAGGTCGGCGGTCGTTTTTGTGGGCCTCCTGCAGGCCAGCAGCCGATTTGAGCAGAGCAGCAATCAGCCCGTTCGGGTTGCCAGTCGCCTCTACAGCAAAATGGTCGGCATGGTAGGTGCCCAGGCGGGAGAGGAAAAACAGCGGGTAGGAGAGCACCGTGTAGATGAGGTAGAGCAGCGGGGCCACATGCCCGATGAGATCCCGCCGTTTGCTTCCCAGTTGGCTCACCTGCTCTAGGGCCAGGTAAACCAGTTGAATCGGGGATCCCAGCAGGGTCATGACCAGGATATCTCCATTAACAATTCGCCCCAGGGCCTGGGCGTAGACGGCGGCAATCTCATCCTCAGAAAGCTGCTGCAACAGGGCTTGGGTGACCACAATGCGGCAGCCATCAGAAAAAGTGCCGTAAACAAAGGCCAGCGGCCCAGCATCCGGGATCACCCCCAGTCGGGGCTGTTTTAGCTGGTTTTGGGCACAGATGCGCTGCAGCAGGCGCGCCGTTTCGGGGCTGTGGCGTTCGATTTCGCCAAGCCTGGCCCAACGCAACTTGTGCAGCCGTTGGTGGAGCTGATCCATCAGCCAGGGGGCAAAAAAGAGAAGGCCTACTCCAAAGTTGACCGCCAGGCTGCCGGCCACCAACCACCGCAGGCCATTGCGCAGCCAGGGCAGCAACCCCTGCAAAAACCAAAGCTGCCGCGGAAAACTCAGCCGGCCAAAATCCAGATGGCTGCCTACCAACACAAAGCTCAGCCACCAAAGGAAGACAATGCCCACCCCCAGGGATCCCCACTTGGCCCAATGCAGGGGGCCGGCCCGCTCCGGCAGGGGGATCTTCATACCCAGTTGGGCGGCCCGTTGACGGGTGGACAGGGATCCCGCTCCAGGAGACGGCTCCTCTGGGGGAGCAGAACGCGGTTCGACAGGTTTGGCGGACGGAGCAGCCAGGGACTCTGTTGCAGTGGGCAGGCGAAGCAAGATCTTCTTGGCCCAGCCTTGCGCCTGGGGGTTGGGGTGTTGCAGCAGCTCTAGGCAGAGGGACCGTGCCTTCTCCGTCTGGCCCAACTGGTGGTAGGCCCGCACCAGGTTCATTTGGGCTTCCAGGGCTTCGCCGTCAGATGAGTCTGCCGGGATCCCTAATGCTTTGTCCTGCTGACGGGATTGGGCCAGGTAGCCTTCAAAAAGTTGGATGGCCTCTTGAAGGCGGCCCTGCCGCAGGGCTTCCTTGCCCGCCTGGACGGCATCGGGGATCATCGGCTTGCTCCTTGCCTGGTAGGGTCTGCTTCTGGAGATCGGTTGGATCCATCTGCTCCCCCAGCTTACTCAGGGATCCAACCCCGAGAGACTGGATCCCCCCTAAAGGGGGTAGCAGAGCAAGCGCCGCCGCAAGCGATCCAGAGCCGTCTGGGCGCTCCACCAACGCACCCCCTCTCTGCCGCGCAGGCTGCCAAACCGGTACTCGTGTACTTCCACCTTCCCTTGCGGATCCGCCAAACCCAGATACACAAGACCGACTGGCTTGGTGGCGGTGCCTCCCTCTGGCCCGGCAATGCCGGTGATGCTCAAGGCCCAGTTGGAGCCCAGGACTTGCTTGGCCCCCAGCGCCATTTGGGCGGCCACTGCCTCGCTCACGGCCCCGTGCTGTCGCAGGGTTTCCGGATTCACCTGTAAAAGCTGCTCCTTGATGCGGTTGTCGTAGGCCACGATCCCCCCCACAAAATAGCGGGAGCTGCCCGGGATCCCGGTCACCAACTGCCCCAGCAGCCCGCCGGTGCAGGATTCCGCCACTGCCAGAGTTTGCCCCCGCTGCAGCAGCAGCTCCCCCACCACACCGGCCAAGGTCGCCTCATCACTGCCGAAGTAGTCTTCTCCAGAAATCTGTAAAATCTGCTCCACCACCGGGGCAATCAACGCTTGGGCCGCTTCACGGGTGGGAGCGCGTCCGGTCACCCGCAGGCGTACCTCCCCCTGGCTGGCGTAGGGAGCCACCGTAGGGTTTTCCCCCGCCAACAGGGATCCCAGCCGTTCGGCCAGCGTCGATTCGGGAATGCCCCAATAGCGCAGTACCCGGCTGTAGAACACCTCTTTTCCCCAGCCGATGGAGCGCAGATAAGGCACGGCGGTCTCCCGCCACATGTGTTGCATCTCCCGCGGCACCCCGGGAAAAGTGAGGATCGTCAGGTGGGGCCGGGGCTGCCAGATGAGGCCACAGGCGCTACCAAGCGGGTTGGGCAACACCCTCGCTCCCCGGGGCAGAAAAGCCTGCTTGCGATTGCTCGGCGAGGGCACAAGGCCCCGCTGCCCGTACTTTTGCAGGATCTCTTCCCACACTTGGGGGTGCTCCACCATCTCCGCCCCAAAAAAGGAAGCCAGCGCCTCATGGGTGAGATCGTCCGGCGTCGGCCCCAAACCCCCGGTGATCAGAATCAAGCTGGAACGACCACAGGCCACCTCCAGCGCGTGGTGAATGCGGGCCTCGTTATCCCCCACCACCGTTTGGTAATAGTGGGGGATCCCCAGTTGCGCCAACTCGGCTGCCAAGTACTGGGCATTGGTATTGGTGATCTCTCCCAAAAGCAATTCTGTGCCGATGCAGAGGATCTCAGCCCCTTGGGGAATAGCAGTTTGCGGTGGGATCATGCTTGGCCTCGAGCTCAGCTCAGCCGCAAGAAAAGTATACAAGAGGTCTCGGCCCCCAGATTTCCGGCTGGTCGTCGGCCATTCCCAATTGCGGTGAGACAGCCGGCGGGTTTTCACTTCCCTCTCCCGCTCTGAGAAAATTTCCGCGCCGACTACCCCACAGAAGGCACACTCAAGCTCGATGGGGATCCTCAGCCAGCCGAGCCAAAGCTTCCAAATCAGCACCCACCACGCGGTTGAGAATCCATTCGGGATGTTGCTTGGCACCCATGCGTCGATAGAACTCAATCGCCGGCTGGTTCCAATCCAAAACCATCCACTCCAGCCGCCCATATCCTTTGGCCACCGCCTCCTGAGCCACCCGTGCCAAGAGCGCTTTGCCAATGCCTCTGCCTCGAAACTCCGGCAACACGAACAGATCCTCAAGGTAAATCCCCGGTCGGGTCAGGAAGGTGGAAAAATTGCGGAAATAGAGAGCAAAGCCCACCGCTCGCCCCTCCACTTCTGCCAGCAATGCCGAGGCAAAGGCTTCTGGGCCGAACAAGTAGTGGTGCAACAGATCGGCGGATCCCGTTACCAAGTGGCTCAGCTTCTCATATTCAGCCAAAGCGCAAATGAGATTAAATAGAACAGGCACGTCCAAGGCGGTGGCAGGGCGAATTTCCATAACTTGCCCGACAAGTTCAAGCAAGCTCAAGTTTAACAAAACGCCCGGAATTCCCCACCCTCTATAGAGTGGGGATGGATAGCGCCACTGGATTTGTGGAGCACTCAGAACTGGGACAGGTGGGGGTAGGATAACGCATATGGCA
>NZ_JANSHN010000020.1:12346-60563 GCF_047461655.1 Synechococcus sp. W55.1 | reverse complement strand
TGGTAATGACCAATCGCCAGCTCAAAGCGTTCTCGACCCTCCACCGTGGTCAGCGACACCGTCCAGTCTTTCTCGCGAAATGAAAAGATACGAGCGTCATAGGTCGCAAAGCCCCCCTTGAACGCTTTGACCGGGCGGTTTTTCTGTCGGGCGACCTTACGGGCACCTGCCAGCCGTCTGCAGACCTGCTGAGCCAAGTTACTGGACAAGCCGAACCGGGCACGGATTTGGTGGTAGCCCAGAGATTGAAGTTTAACGGCGTTGGCGACTTTCTCGGGTGTGTTTTGGTTGACCCAGTTCAAGGCTTGGCCGAAGGCATCCAAGGTCGCGTCCAACTTTGCGGCTTGCGACTGGGACACCTTGAGCTTGCAGGAAAGGGTCAGGACTTGGGTCATGGTTGTATCGTAACTCCGCATTCCTCCCGACCCTCGTCCTACGGACAGAGGGCGGGGCTCCTGCGCTAGTAAGCTGAAATACGGCTATCCCCTCTGCCGCATAATGAAAGCCGGGAGTTCTCTGCGTCGGATCTATGCCCAACAGCTTGCCCAGCTCCGTCGATCTCAGCCAGAAGCGCATTTTGCTCACAGGGGGCAGCGGCTTTTTGGGCAAACATGTGCTGCAACAGTTGCAGGTGCTGGGGGTAAAGCCGGAGCAGGTGCGCATCCCGCGCTCCCGCACCCAGGATCTGCGCCGTTGGGAAGTCTGCCAAGAGGTGGTGCAAGGGCAGGAGATCGTCATCCATTTGGCCGCCCACGTGGGTGGCATCGGCCTCAACCAAGCCAAGCCGGCAGAACTCTTCTACGACAACCTCATTATGGGATCCCAGCTCATCCACGCCGCCTACCTGGCCGGGGTGGAGAAGTTTGTCTGCGTGGGCACCATCTGCGCCTATCCCAAGTTCACCCCCGTTCCCTTCAAGGAAGAGGATCTCTGGAACGGCTACCCAGAGGAGACCAACGCCCCCTACGGCATCGCCAAGAAAGCCCTGCTGGTGCAGCTGCAGGCCTACCGGCAGCAGTACGGCTTCAACGGCATCTACCTCCTGCCGGTGAACCTCTACGGCCCCATGGACAACTTCGACCCCGAAAGCTCCCACGTCATCCCAGCCTTGATCCGCAAAGTGCACGAAGCGCAGCAACGG
Organism: Synechococcus sp. W55.1; assembly: GCF_047461655.1. Taxonomy (NCBI): domain Bacteria; kingdom Bacillati; phylum Cyanobacteriota; class Cyanophyceae; order Synechococcales; family Synechococcaceae; genus Synechococcus; species Synechococcus sp. W55.1. Next base: position 59,422 of record NZ_JANSHN010000020.1, on the reverse strand, counting down.
GGCCAAAACTACGTCGAAGTGTGGGGGGATGGCAGCCCCACCCGCGAGTTTTTCTACGCTGAAGATGCGGCCCGCGGCATTGTCATGGCCACCCAGCTTTACGACGGGGCGGATCCCTTGAACCTGGGCACCGGTGAAGAGATCTCCATCCGGGATCTGATTGCCCTCATCTGCGAGCTGATGGAGTTCCGGGGAGAGATCCGCTGGCAAACGGACAAGCCCAATGGCCAACCCCGCCGCTGTCTGGATGTCTCCAAGGCCCGAGAGAGGATGGGTTTTGTGGCCAAAGTCGGCTTGCGGGAAGGGCTGCAGCGCACCATCGACTGGTACCGCCGCCACGCCTGCTCTGGGCAAAGCTAGGCAACCCCTTGGCTCTCCAGCCGGCCATCCTCCATGTGCAGCACCCGATCCGCGATGTCCAGGATGCGGTTGTCGTGGGTCACCATGAGGATGGTGCAGCCCTGCTCCCGCGCCAGCTTCTCCATCAGGGTCACCACCTCGCGGCCCGACTTACTATCTAGGGCTGCCGTGGGCTCGTCCGCCAGCACCAGCTTGGGATGGCTGACCAAGGCCCGCGCGATGGCCACCCGCTGTTTCTGTCCTCCCGAAAGCTGCTCAGGGTAAGAGTGGACGCGATCCCCTAGGCCCACTGCCGCCAGCATTTCCTCTGCCCGCTGCTGCACCTGTTGAGGAGCAAGGCCGTTGTGCAGCTCCAGAGCCATGCGCACGTTTTGAGCTGCCGTCAGCGAGCGCAGCAGGTTATGGGCTTGGAAAATGTACCCGACCTGGCGGCGGATTTGAATGAGAGTACTGGGCTGAGCTCCCCGCAGCTCCTGTCCCAACACCCGCAAGCTGCCCTCCTGCACCGAGCGCAAGGCCCCCAGCAGCGTCAGCAGGGTGGTTTTGCCGGAGCCGGAAGGGCCAGTCAGCAGCACGATCTCCCCTGGCTGCAGGGCAAAGCTAATGTCGAAGAGAATCTGCTTGCGCAGGGATCCCTCGCCGAAATAGTGGTTTACACCTTCGGCTTTCACCACTGGCTCAACGGCATTCTGGGCAGAAGCAAGGGCAGCTTGATCGAGAAGAGGAGTCAGCATAGGAAACTCAAAATCTCAAAACTTTGCGTTGACAACTCATTGACCACTTAGGCCGTCATTTGGAGCGTTGAGATGAGACCATTTAGAAACCTTTGGCCGGAGAGCGTTGATGAGGATCCCAGAAGTTTTTAGACAGCCTAGCTCAAACCCTTCACCATCCATCCGATCCCCTTTGGCAGACTATTGACTTACCAACGCCCCGGCGCCCTGCCCACAGCCAAAACTCTAGAAAATGTCGGCAGGATCGGCTGCCCGCAGCCGTCGCACGGCAATCGCTCCTGAGATGAAACACATGCTCACCGCCAGCCCCAGCACCAGCACTGCCCGGTTGAAGGTCATGGCAATAGGCAGCAACGTGGCATTGGCCGTCAAATCGTAGAGCAAAACCGACAGGGCAAAGGCAGGAATGTACCCCAAGCCGGCCAGCAGGAGCGCCTCCTGAAATACCACCCCCAGCAGGTAGGTATCGGTATAGCCCATGGCTTTGAGAGTGGCATATTCCGCCAGGTGATCCGACACATCGGTGTAGAGAATTTGATAGACAATCACAATGCCGACAATAAAGCCCATGCCCACCCCCAGGCCGAAAATAAAGCCGATGGCTGTGCCCTCTTCCCAGTAGGTTTGCTCCATATCGATAAACTCCGCCCGTGAGAGCACCCGCACATCTTCCGGCAGCAAAGCTCGCATCTGCCGCACCAAGGGATCCGGATCCACCCCCGGCTGGAGTTGCACCACGCCGATATCCACCAGGCCACGCCCCCGCTGCGGAAAAATGCGCAGGAAATTGAGGTCGCTGGTGAGGATGGTGCCGTCGGCTCCGAAGGTGGCCCCCATCTCAAACAGGCCCCCCACCTGGACGCGGCGGTTTCCCACCTCAGTAACCACCTCTCGCCCGGACTCAAACCACTCTGGGATGGGGCCAAACTCGCTGCGGGAGCGGCGGTCAAAAAGCACCACGTCCGCCTTTTTGATCTCTTCCAGCTTGTCCGGTGTTAGTTCCGGCAAGTCCAACAGATCAGCCGAGGGATCCACTCCTACCACAAAAATGCTGCGGGTACGGCGGGTCTCTGGGTTTTTCCAGAGGGCAAAGCCCACATAGACAGGCGAGATGGCCCGCACCCCCTCAAAGCCCAAAGCCTGATAGAGTCGCCGCTGGGAGAAGGTGTTCATGGCAATCAGGGCGTTGGACTGAGGGCTGACCAGGAAGATCTCTCCCTTCAGGGCCACGTGGAAGCGGATGGCACTTTCCAGCAGGCTGTCTTGGAAGCCCAACTGCATGAACATCAAGATGCAAGCAAAGGCAATGCCCGCCAGGGCCACCAGCAGGCGGATCTTCTCCCGCGTCAACTGCAGCCAGGCCAACGGGATCCGATGGGCGATAAAAGCCACACTGAACAGGCTGTACATGGGCTGAGCCTACCCCTCGACATCGATGGCCACATTCACCTGCAGGTTGGTCAGGCCAGCCACGCGGGCGCTGCTCTCCGGATCCAGGCGGATATACACCTCTACCACACGGGCATCCACATCGGCAGCTGGGTCGGTGTTGAGCACATCTTTCTTGCCAATCTGCAGGCCTACCCGCTCCACTCGGCCCTGCAGGGTTTCTGGCAGAGCGCGGTTGCTAATGGTGGCCTGCTGGCCTGGCCGAACCCGCAAGATGTCCGTCTCGTAGACTTCCGCCACCACCATCATCTGGTCGGTGTTGCCCAGCTCGAGAATGCCCTCGCCGGCGGGGATGACCTCTCCAGGGCGGGTGTGGATCTTGAGCACCTGTCCAGCACGGGGAGCGCGGATGAGGGTGCGCTCTAGGCGAGCTTCTGCCAGTTCCAGATTGCGGGCCAGGGATCCCAGTTGGACTTGGGCTTGGGCCAGACTCAGTCCCGCCTCGGCAGCTTGGACTTGGGCTTGGGCATTGAGCAGATCCCGCTCGCGGGCCAGGCGCAGTTGGCTCAGGGTGGCTTCGGCAGCCCGCAAGTCCTCCTGTCGTTGCCGCACCAGCAGCCGGCGTTGATCCAGCTCTTGTTGCGAGATTGCTCCTTCCTGCCAGAGCTCCTGAAAGCGGGCCAGATTGGCCTCGGCATCGGCCAGTTCTGCCCGGATACGTTCCACCACCGCTTCCTGGGAGCGGATTTGCATCTGTTGCGGCTCGTCCAGACGGCTGAGGCGGGTGCGTGCCTCTTGGATTTGGGCCTGACTGAAACGGGTCTCGGCCTGCAACCGGGCGCGGGCCTCTTGAAGTTGGGCGGCAGCGTACTCTCGCTCCGCCAACCGCTCGGCGTAGCTTTCCAAGCGGGCCAGCACTTGGCCTGCCACCACGCGATCCCCCTCGGCCACCAGCAGCTCTCCCAGCCGTTCTCCGGGGGAACCGGCAATGCGCAGCACTTCCCCCTCCGGCTCCAGGCGACCCAAAGCACCAACTTGCGGAGGCAGCCGCATTTCCACCGTTGCCTCTGCACTTCCCGATACCGACTGTGTGGCTCCCTGTTGGCTCAATCCCAGCCATGCCAGACCCGCACAACCAAGCAGCCCGACTCCTGCCAGCGACCAAAGCGCTCGTGGGTTCATGGCCTTTTACCCGCTGTGGCTTTGCAGACGACAAACGCCGCCTCTTTTTCTTAAATAAGTGTAAAGTTTTTGGGATGAAAATGTCCAGCTGTATTCTGTGTTGCTTGTGCTCACCGTATTTTCACCCCCTGTGGGTTCCCCAAGGTGCCGGCAGATCACGGCAACCGGTGGGGCGCAGCCTACCTAGCTCTGGGGATTCCTGATATGATGTGGCCTGTTCGAACCTGTTTGTAGTCAGCAGAACGCAGTCCTTTTTTTGGAGTGTGGCGGTTTTAGGAGTGGGGTGGAGTTGCGATGGTGGAAACAGTTGGAGGAGGGGATCCCATCCCGCCGTTGCCGGTTCCGTCTCAGCCTCTGCCCCTGCATTTGGATCCCTTAAATCCCTTGCTGTCCACCTATCACTTTGTGGGCATTGGTGGAGTGGGGATGTCGGCTCTGGCCTATATTCTGGCTAAGCAAGGGTTTCGCGTTTCGGGATCCGACATTGTCGCCAATGGCCGTACCCGCCGCCTGGAAGCTTTGGGGGTGCGCTTCTTTCAGGGCCACAGCTCGGAGGGATTGGTCGGGGATCCCCAGGTGGTCTATTCCAGCGCCATTCGCCCCACCAATCCAGAATTGGCTGCTGCCCTGGGCAAGGGATTGACGGTTTGGCACCGGGCAGACTTGTTGGCGGCTCTGTTTAACCGTCGCTCTGGCATTGGGGTGGCCGGCACCCACGGCAAAACCACCACCAGCAGCATGATCGGCTATGTGTTGCTCTCGGCGGGCTGGGATCCCACCTTGATTATCGGCGGGGAAGTGGATGCCTGGGATGGCAATGCCCGTCTGGGCAAGGGGGAGTATTGGGTGGCCGAGGTGGATGAGTCGGATGGATCCTTGGTGCGGCTCTATCCCAAGATTGGGGTGATCACCAACATTGAGCTGGATCACCCCGATCACTACGCCGATTTGGGGCAGGTGATCCGGGCTTTTCAACAGTATGGGCAGCAAAGCCAAACCCTGGTGGCCTGTCTGGACTGTCCCAACGTGGCGGCTCACCTGAGGGTGGATGTGGGCTACAGCCTGACCGGTCATCCCCAAGCCCAGTACCAAGCTCGCCAAATCCTCTACACTGCCAGTTTCACCTGCGCCGAGATTTGGGAAAGGGGATCCCTGCTCGGCCAGCTCCAGTTGCAGGTGCTGGGGTCCCATAACCTCAGCAATGCCCTGGCGGCGGTCGCCGTGGGGCGGCAGTTGGGCTTGGAGTTTGCGGTGATTGCCTCGGCTCTGGCCGAGTTTCGAGGGGTGCAGCGGCGATTTGAAGTCAAAGGCGAGGTGGAAGAAGTCACCTTTATCGACGACTATGCCCACCATCCCAGCGAGATTCGGGCCACTCTGCAGGCAGCCCGTCTGCAACAGCGGCGGGTGGTGGCCGTGTTTCAGCCTCATCGCCACAGCCGTTTGGCTGCCTTGTTCCAGGATTTTGCCCGCTGCTTTGGGGAGGCGGACGTGGTGGTGATCGTGCCTACGTATGGAGCGGGAGAGCCGGCGCCTGAGGGTTCCGACAGCTTGCGTTTGGCCGTGGCGGTGGCGGAGCACCACCCCCATGTGCGCTATGTGTTGTCTTTGCCGCAATTGCCGGGAGTGCTGACGTCTGTTTTGCAGCCTGGAGATCTCGCCGTTTTTTTGGGCGCAGGGGACCTAAATCAGCAGATAATCGCTACGATGCGGGCATATGCGGCTCAGGTGAGGGAACAGCCTGGGCAAGCCAAAAATCCAAACTTCAGCTGAAAAGATAGCTGCTTCTGAGGTATTGAATCATGACGACGGCTCCGGTGGTGCCTCAGCGGGACGGTTCCTGTGAGTCTGAGGCGGCAAGTCTTACCGCTGAAGACAGGCTTCTCCCCCGCGGGCCGGCGGCTCTGCTATCTGGACGAATTCAATCGGGGATCCCGTTGGCTCCTCTGACCACCTTTCGCGTGGGCGGCAAAGCGGAGTGGTATTGTGAGCCCCGTAGCCATCTGGAGCTGCAGCAGTGTTTGGCTTGGGCGCGAGCAGAAGGGATCCCCACGACGCTGCTGGGGGCAGGTAGCAATCTGCTCATCAGCGATGCGGGGTTGAAGGGGCTGGTGATCGGTACCCGCCGTCTGCGCGGGATGCAACTGCTGGAAGGGGGGAGAATTTGGGCCGCTGCCGGAGAGCCTTTGGTCAATCTGTCGCGGGCAGCCGCCAAGCAAGGCTGGAGCGGTTTGGAGTGGGCCATCGGGATCCCGGGCACCCTGGGGGGAGCCGTGGTGATGAATGCGGGTGCCCACGGACGCGCCATGGCGGATGTGCTGGTGGAAGTGCAGATTTTGGACGAGGAACAAGAGCCCTGCCGCCTAGAACCTGCCGATCTGCAATTTGGCTATCGCCGCTCTCGCCTACAGGACTCCCCCTGGACGGTGACAGGGGCCACGTTGCAGTTGATCCCAGACAGGGATCCGGCCCAAGTGCAATGGGAGACCCAGCGCTACCTCAACCAACGCCTAAGCTCTCAGCCCTATCATTTGCCCAGTTGTGGCAGCGTCTTTCGCAACCCAGAGTCTCACCCTGCCGGCTGGCTAATCGAGCAGGTCGGCTTGAAGGGGTACCGCATCGGTGGGGCCCAAATTTCAGAGCGCCATGCCAACTTCATCCTCAATTGCCATCAGGCGAGTGCCAAGGACATTTACCGCTTGATTCGCTTGGCCCAGGAAAAGGTCTATCAACAATGGTCGGTGCTTTTGGAGCCGGAAGTGCGCATTCTGGGATCCTTTGAGGATTAGAGGAGCATTGGGCAGACAATTTGGACTGTTTTCTTTTGGTGATTTTGATGATTCTGCTCTTAAACTGTTCTTACCAGCTTAGATGCTCGTCGATTCTTTCCTATCGGCTTATGAGTCAAGATGTAGCCACTTTACGTCGTTTAATTCGACGGCTCAATCAGTCCCACACCACTGCGGAAGAACGCCGCTATTTGGTGGAGATCGGCAGCCTGGCTGCTTTGCTCACCCCGGAAGAGGCTGCCGCTTTGGCCCAAGATCCCAAGCAACTCACCGCCGAGCAGCACTATCGCATTTGGGACTGGGTGCATCGCTGGGAACGGGAGCACCGCCACGAAGATCTGGACTGGGATCCCTCCCTAGACCGACACAACGACTAAGCCTCGAGAGAACTCCATCCTGCTCTTGCGATCGGGAGCTCAGCTGAGATCTTGGGATCTAAGACAGAAGCCATCTCCAAGTCTCATTTTTGAACAGGATCCACACCCCCAAGCCCATGAGAATCCAGGGCACCCAGCGCTCTCCCCGCTCGGCCAAAACCTTGGCTACTTCAGGTTGCATTGTCAGTTTTTGAGCCACTGCAAACCACAATCCATTCATCAGAAAAAAGATCGTGGAAAAAAGGGCCAACTGAGGAGGGGTGCTGCCGGCAAACAGAGGAACGTACAGGCTGACATTATCTCCACCATTGGCAAAGGTGAGGAGCATGGACATCAGGGCTGGTGGGGGCAAAAAAACTGACCAAGCCTTTTGGGTTGGGCGCTCTTGCAGTTCTTCCAGCTCTTCTTCCAGGGCTTCTTCCAGCTCAGGTTGCCACAATTTCCAACCGCCTACCGCAATCGGGATCAACCCCAGCAGCCCAATCGCAGGTGGCGGCAACAGCAGGCCCCCCAGGTATCCCAGAGAGCTGAGCAGGATCAACCCTGCCAAGCCCAAGTAGCCTCCCAGCCAAATGTGCCAGCCCTTCCACAGGGGTTGCAGCTGCGCCTGGGCAAACAACAGAACCAGCAAGAAAAAGTCGTCGATATGGGTGGCAACAAAAGCGAGGATCCCTTCGACTAAAGTTGCCCAGAAAATTGCCAGCGGCATAGGGTTAAGAAATAGGGAAGATGGCGCTGATATCGACGAGGTGAAACTGAAGCAGCCCAACAATTGCCGAAGTATAGGCGGTAGAAGAAGCCAGCCCAATCAAGAGATCGCGTTTCATATTGCGGGGTTTCTCGCCTTTCTCGACGACATCCGTAGCGCCAAACTGCATCATGAGAATGCCTATCAAGTTGGAGAGCCAGTACCCCACGAGGGTTCCGCCCAAAAACCACTGTGGCTGCCACAGGCTACAAAGGTAGCCAAACCCATAGGCAATCGGCAGGTTGAAAAACAAGTCATTCCACCAGGAAAGGGGAGACAGCATAAACCCCAAAATCAGTAAAATGCCACCTCGGAGCTTCTTCCCCATAGGTCTTGCTCTCCAGCGTTACGTCCTCACAATCTTAGCTTCACATTGCTTCATGAAAACCCAAAAACAATGTCTGGCTCTCCACCTGGGAGTGTGGCACGGCCTCTTCTCCAACTATCGACCCACCGCCGGCGGCTGGGAGCTGGGGGGCCAAAAGCGCAGCCTCATCACCTTTGAGGCCTTGGCTCCATCCTCTTCTTCAGGAAGTCCGGCGGCAGGGAGCGCGATCCGCCAAACCAACGCCTACTACCCCCTACAGGGATCCCCCACTCCCGAAAGCTCCCAGAGCTGGGTCTACCAGGATTTCTCGCCGGGATTGCGCTTTTTCCCCGATGGATCTTTTTCCAATGGGCGGCTGCAGCTGGCGCCGTTTAGTGATTTTGCCGTCGAGCAGGGCTTTCTCTGGGGGGATCGCAAGGCGCGGCTGGTGCAACAGTGGGATGCCCAAGGTCGTCTGGTAGAGGTAACCGCGATCCTGGAGCGGCGCGGCCAAGCTTTGGATCCCGTTGCAGACTGTGCACCCCTGAGCAGAGAGCAGCTGAGAGCCTGCCTCCAGGGGAGATGGCGGGGGATCGCCCAGAGCTTTACGGTTGCTGAGGGCCGGTTTGCCGAAGCCGAGGTGGACTCCTCGGGGGCAGAGTGGTTGAGTAACTGGGATCCCTTGCCTGGGGGGCTGTGGATTGGCGGGCCGGATCCCTTGCCCATCCCTACCGCCCACCGGGATCGCAGCTTTTCGGTGAGCCTGAGCTGGTTTCCGCAGCCGGAAGACTGCCACTGTCTCTTGCGTTTGAGCCGAGACTACGATGCCCGCGGTGCTTGGCAAGGGGTTACGCTGATCCGGGCGCAGAGGGATCCCGTTTGAGAAAGGCGCAAACCTGGGCAAACACCGTTTCCCGCTCCCCGTCCAAAGTGAGGATGTGGTCGGAGTGCTCCAGCCAATGCAAGATCTTCTCCTCGGATCCCAGCTCTTGATAGAGCCACGCTGCCTGTTCAGGATCCACTACTGTATCTTGGCGAGATTGCAGGATCAGAGTGGGAACCCGGATGCCGGCCACCTCTCCCTTGACCCGCTCGATGAGCTCGAGGGCGCTGCGCACCGCCGACAGATTAAAGCTGCGGAAATAGGCCGTTCTTTCTGCCAAGGCTCGAGCGTCCCCATCCCGAATCGGCAAGCTGAGGCGGGGCACCTCCTTCAATAGCCAACCCAGGCTGTTCAGGTACTGCTCAGGGCGAAAAAGATAGTACCAGCGGTGGCGAATGGCGAAAAATGGCGCCAGCAGCACCAATTTATGGATGGGATGGGCAAAAGCCAGGTGCAAAGCCAGCAGACAGCCGGTGGAAAAGCCCACCAAGGAAACGCGGGGATACTCCTGCTGCAAAGCCAGATAATGCTCCAAAGCCCGCCCGTACCACTCCGTCCAGCAGGAAGGGGGCATGTGGGCAGACCGGCGGTCGTGTAAGCGATGCGGAGCACTGTCATGGCCGGGATAGTTAAATCCCTGCACCGTCAGGCCAGCCGCCAACAGCCGCTCTGCCAGCCATTGCAACTCGTAAACACCGCCCCCCAATCCATGTAGCAGCAGACAGGCGTGTTCCCCTGCTCCTCGCCACAAAAAGGGTTCGTTACTCAACATAAAAAAAAATAAAACTCCGTTCCACTTCGCGACGGGATCCCTTGCTAGCCCAAGGTGATATCCAGCAACATCATCACCACAAACCCACTGATGACCCCAAAGGTGCCCTCCCGCTCCAACCCCTGCCGGTGCGACTCAGGGATGATCTCATCGGAAATGACAAACAACATCGCCCCCGCCGCAAAAGCCATGCCCCAGGGTAGTAGGGGCTGCGCCAGAGAGACCACCGTTGCTCCCAGGATCCCGCCGATGGGCTCCACCAGTCCGGTCAGCAGGGCGATGCCAAAAGCGAACAGCCGCGAGTACCCCTGGCCCACCAGTGACAAAGCCACCACCAGCCCTTCTGGCATGTTCTGCAAGCCGATCCCCAACGCCAACGCCAACCCATCGCCGACTTGGCCGGTAGCGAAACCCACTCCCACCGCCAGTCCTTCCGGGAAATTGTGCAGGGCGATGGCAATGATGAACAGCCAAATCCGTTTCAAATGGGCGCGGTTCTCCCCTTCCACCCCTTTGAAAAAGTGCTCGTGAGGAAAGAGGCGGTGGGCACTCTCCAGGAAGATCGCCCCCAACAACAGGCCTGCCACCATCACCACAGCCGCCCCAAATGGGGAATACCCCAGCGCTATGGCTGCCTCGGTGCCCGGCACCACCAGCGAAAACGAGGTGGCCGCCAGCATCACCCCACCCCCAAACCCCAGCAGGATCCCTTGCGCCCTTTCCGAGAGCGAGGGGAGAAACAGAGCGGGCAAGGCCCCTAACCCGGTTGCCAACCCGGCGATCAAGCTAGCCAGGGATCCCATCGCGATTGGATGCACAAGCCAATCTCCACAAAGGCCGAATGCTTTTCAATTCTCCTCCCTTTCCAACGTTGTGTGAACATTGCTGGCTCGAGCGGCATAGGCGAGGTTCTGAAAGTTGGCTTGGAGCGCCAGATTTTGTGTTTATGAGCAAGGTACACAAGAGCAAGTCTGAAGGCTCTATTCCCCAGTTGGAGCTTGCCATCTGAGGCAAGGTTTATTCCCAACAGTGGTAGATTGCGTGGGCGCAGAAGCATCCTAAGCAGCAATTTGACCAGGCTATACTTTAGTAAGGCGGGTCGACAAAAACTAAAGAAAACTAAAGTCAAGTCTGATGATGAGGAGTGAAAAAGCGATGCAGAAAAAAGCAGTTACAAACCTTTTGGCTTTGAGTCTAGGGGCGGCCTGTCTAGGACTGACCGGCTGCGGTGGAGGCGGAAGCGGTGGGACGATAGTGCCTACACCGACACCTACACCGACCCCAACTCCAACACCCACCCCAACCCCGACACCTACGCCCACACCGGGTGCCCCGACTTTTACCAAGGCATTTAGCCCCACCTCGGTAGCTGCTGGCCCTACTGCCAAAACAACTCTGACCTACACGATCACCAACACAGCCGCTCTGCCGCTGACGGGTCTAGCCTTTTCCGATCCCCTGCCTGCCGGCTTGATCGTTGCCACCCCCAATAACCTGAACAATGGCTGTGGGGGGACGGTGATAGCTCCACCAGGGGCCACTTCCATCTCGTTGGTCAACGGCTCACTGGGATCCAACGCTAGCTGCACCATCAGCCTGGATCTTCAAGTTACGGCCACCGCAGCCGGATCCCTGACCAGCCCAGCCGTCACCCTCAGCAGCAGCCAAGCGCCCAATGCTACCGCTGCGGCTATCAACCTAACGGTAACGGTGCCAGCTCCCACCTTTACCATGGCCTTTTCTCCCAACCCGCTTGGCCCAATTGGCCCAGCTCCCGTTATCGGCACCGGAACTTTGACGTTTACCATCACCAACAACGCTGCCATTCCATTGACGGGCTTGGCCTTTAACCACACCTTGCCGGGAGCGCCGCCTTTAACCGTAGGGCCTGGTGCACCTCCTCCCTTACCTGCTTCCTGTGGTGCTGGAGCTACCCTCACAGCCTCGGTGGGTGGGAACACCATTCAATTCACCGGAGGACAAGTGGCTGTCGGCGCAACCTGCACAGTGACCATCCCTGTCCAAACGGGACCTCTGACCTCACCCGGCACCTACACCTACCCCAACTCCCCAGTAACATTGACCAACGCTCAGGCCGCCCCTGCCACAGCAGGACCGGTAACCTGGACGGTTGTGGTGAATTAGTCCTTCAAAAGCAGCTCGGCAATTTGAACGGCGTTGAGGGCTGCTCCTTTGCGGATCTGATCCCCGCACAGCCACAGCTCTAGAGCCTTGGGCTCAGAGATGTCTTGGCGGATGCGGCCCACGGCCACTGCGTCCTTGCCGGCCACATCGATGGGCATGGGGAAACGGTTTTGCTGCCAATCTTCGATGAGCACCACCCCTGGAGCTTGGGCCAAGATTTGCCGGGCTTTTTCCACGGGGAAGGGCTGTTCAAACTCCAGGTTCAAGGCTTCGGCATGGGTGCGCAACACCGGCACCCGCACACAGGTGGCAGTGAGCCGCAGGTTGGGGGATCCCATAATCTTGCGGGATTCGTTGACCATTTTCATCTCTTCCTGGCAGTAGCCGTTCTCTTGCAGGGGGCTGTTGTGGAGGAAGAGGTTGAAGGCAATGGGGTAAGGGAACACCTGGGGCTGCAACGGCTGCCCCTGGAGGTAGGCGTGGGTTTGCTCTTGCAGCTCCACCATGGCGCGGGCCCCGGCCCCACTGGCCGATTGATAGGTGGCGGCCACCACGCGGCGCAGGGGGATGTGGCGATGCAGGGGGTAGATGGCCACGCACATTAGGATGGTGGTGCAGTTGGGATTGGCAATGATCCCTTGGTGACGGAAGGCTTCCTGGGGGTTGACCTCCGGCACCACCAGCGGAACATTGGGATCCAGGCGAAAGGCGCTGGAGTTGTCCACCATCACCGCCCCCGCATCCACAATGGTTTTGGCCCAGGTTTTGGAGACACCGGCTCCGGCAGAGGCCAGCACCAGATCCATGCCTCGAAAGGCCGCTTCTGAAACCGGCTCAACCGGGATCCGTTCCCCCTTGAAGGTTAGATAAGTGCCTGCAGAGCGGGGAGAGGCCAAAAGCTTTAGGTCGGCTACAGGAAAGTGGCGCTCTTCCAATAGCGTCAGCAGCTCCGTCCCTACTGCTCCTGTGGCCCCCAAGATGGCTACCCGTTGTTGCCGTGCCATGCTTTCTTGTCCTTAGGTTTTCCTAATTCTAGGGTTCCAGAGGTTGCTGTAATCGAGGCCAAAGCAGCCTGCACCTCTGCCAGCTCGACTTGATCGGTCAGCTCGGCCTGGCCGATGCGGCGGGGCAGAACGAAGCGAATCCGCCCCTGTTTGACTTTCTTGTCGGCCTGCATTGCCTGCAGCACTGCCTCCCAAGGGATCCCGGCCGGCCACCGGCTGGGCAGTCCTGCTTTCTCGATCAGGCGTCGTTGCCGTTCGGCTTCAGCAGCGCTCCACCACCCCAGGCGGCGGGCGATCTCCCCGGCAGCTACCATGCCGATGGCGACAGCTTCTCCGTGCAGATAGCGGCGGTAGCCGGTGGCAGCTTCTAGGGCATGGCCGAGGGTGTGGCCGTAGTTGAGGATGGCCCGCAGGCCCGCTTCTTTCTCGTCCTGCTGCACCACCCAGGCTTTGCACTCGGCAGAGCGCCGCAACAGATAGTGCAGATCGTCAGGGGCAAAGTCGGTGTAGCGGCTCAGTTGGGGTCGATCTTCCAAAAACTCAAACACATCGGCAGCCTGAATCACGCCGTATTTGATCACCTCTGCCAAAGCCGAAGTAAACTCCCGTGGGGGCAGAGTTTTCAGCACCGTCGGGTCAATCCACACCAGGCGCGGCTGATAAAACGCCCCAATGAGGTTTTTCCCGCCAGGATGGTTGACGCCGGTCTTGCCACCAATGGCCGCATCCACCATGGCCAAAAGTGAGGTGGGCACCTGCACAAAAGGGATCCCGCGCAGCCAAGTGGCGGCGGCAAACCCCACTATGTCGCCAATGACCCCCCCTCCTAGAGCCACCAAGGTGGAGGAGCGCTCCAGGCCAAAGGCTAGGGCGGCGTCGTAGATCTTGGCCACCGAGCGCAGGGTTTTGTAGCGTTCGCCGGCAGGCAATAGGCAGAGGTGGGCGGCAAACCCCGCTTGTTGCAGCCCCTGCAGCAACTTCTCGGCAAAGTGTTTGGCAATGCCGGGATGGCTCACCACCAGAGCCTTGCCGGAAAGCCCTCTAGCTCGCATTTGGGATCCCAGCTGGATGAGGCTGTGGCCAGGGGGGCCTTCGGCAGACTGGAGGAGAATATCGTAGGAGCTGTGGGGAAGCTTGACAGGGATCAGATAGGGATCCATGCGTGTCGGTCCTGGGGGGCGGGATCCAGTGTGGCATGTTCTGCTCCCGTCTGCCTGCTGCAGGCATTGTCCTTGGGGTCTGAAAGCCCAGGGGATCCTGCTAGGGGTTGGGGTCAACTGGCTGCGGCTCCGACTGGGGAGTGAGGGTTTCCAAATCCGGCAGAGCTGTTCCCGCCGGCGAGGCCGAGTCTTCCTGGGCCAAGTCCTGCAGGGCGGCTTGGGCCGGCTGAAATTGCGGATCCAGCTCCAGACAGCGCTGCAAGCTGGCTTGGGCGGCTGCTCGCTGGCCGGCCCGCAGTTGAATCAGCCCCAGGGTATGCCAAAAGGCGGGCCGCTGCGGATCCAGGTGCGTGGCCTGTTGGGCGTCTGCCAGGGCAGGTTCCAGCTTCCCCAATTTCAAGGCTTCCCAGGCGCGGTTGTTGAGGGCCACAGCATCTTCTGGGGTGAGCTGCAAAACCCGCGAGTAGGCTTGCACAGCTTGTTCGGGATCCTTTAGCTCGCCGTAGAGCAAGCCCAGGGCAAACCAGCCCCAGGGATCCCGTTCGTTGAGGCGGAGCATCTGCTGGCAGGCGGCACGGGCTTCTTCCAGCCGGCCCAGACGCCGCAGGCTGGTGATCTGGCCAAACCAGCAGGCAGAACTGCCGGGACGCTGCTGCACCAAGCGCTGGAAATGCTGCAGGCTGGCCTCATATTGCCCCAACTCCTGCTGGGCCATTGCCAGGGCATAGCGGGCCGGAAAGTGCTCCGGCTTGATCTTGAGGGCTTCCTCGAAGTGGATGCAGGCTTCTTTCAGGTAGCCCAATTTCTGGAAGGCCACACCGCGGGCGTACCAGCTTTTGTAGTTGTCGGCATCGTAGCGCAGAGCGCGTTCTAGGGCCTTGCTGGCCAGCCGATACTGCCCCAAGCGCAGCAGGGCCACCCCCAAGTTGTGCAGGGTTATGGGATCCCGGCGACGCAGCCGCAGCGAGCGCTTGTAACACTCGACAGCCGAGCGCAGCCGGTGGCAGTGGAAGAGGGCATTGCCTTGGTAGCGCCAAACCCGCGCACTTCTGGGGTTGAGCTTCAAAACCCGCGCAAAACTAGCCGCTGCCGAGCTGGGCCGACGCAGCCGCCGCAGCACGATCCCACGCGCCAGCCAGGTGCGGGGCTGTTTGGGGTTGTAGCGCAGCGCCTTGTTCAGGCTGTTCAGGGCCAGCTTCGACCGCTTCAGTTGCAGCAGGCGGATGCCGCGATTGTGCCAGGCCAGAGCATCTTCCGGGTTGCTCTCCAGCACCTTGTCGTAGTTGACCACCGCCGACTTGTATTGCCCCAAGCGCCCCAGAATCAGGGCTAGGCGCAGCCGGGTTTCTTCGTCGTAGGGGTTGATGCTCAGGGATCCGTTGTAGCTGTCCACCGCCTCGCGGTAGCGGGCCAGCTGCACCAGCACATCCCCACGGCGGCTCCAAGCCAGGGCGAAGTTGGGATCCATGTTCAGAGCCCGGTCGTAGGCGGCCAGGGCTTCCGTCAGGTTGCCGCGGCGACGCCAGTCTTCCCCCCGCTCGAATTGGATGTCGGCACTGTTCCACTGAAACAGCCGCTGAATGAACTGCAAAATGGCGATCTGACGCGCTCCTTCTTCTGGCGTGGCGGAGGGGGTTTCGCCTGTGGCAATGCGCAGGATGGCCATCTGGATGGCCCGCAAAAAGGCCTGAAATCCCCGCACCTCTTCATCTTCCAGGGACTCTTTCCCCTCACGGCGGCGGTATTGCAGCCGGAACCGCTGCAGATCCCCGGGGGCAGGGAAGCTGGGATCCAAAAAGTGCATTAGCTCCAAGGCGCGGTACTCAAACAGCACCGGATCCTCTTCTGAGCCAGTAAAATCCAGCAGGGGCGCCTCTTCCAGGGGGCGGGGTAGCTCAGTGGGGGTGTGCAGCAGCGTCAGCAGGCGCTGGTTTTGTCGTGCCGGGGCATGGGGAAACCCGCTGTACAGCTCATCCCTTGGCCAGGGATCGGCAACAAACTCTGGAGAGGCCACCACTCCCACCCAGCGGCATTGTTCGATGGCCAGTTGCAGCTCCAGCTTGCGGTTATCCCCCGGCTGCAGCATCCAGCGGTCAAACCAGACTTTGAAACCCTCGCGATCCAGCCGCTCCGCCAGTTGACGCGCCCACCGGGCTTGCTCTCGGTGGTAGCGCAAGAAAAGGTCGAACTTGTAATGCTCTGAAGACATGAACGCCCGCTCGCTGCTCTTCTCCAGCTTATCTTTGCGTTATCGCTGCGCGATGCTTTCACAAACGCAAACGCATTTGCTCCCCATCGGGTCTGGGGCAAGGAGCAAACCTGATGCTAGGCAACGCTTCCGCTCGATTGGTTCTGAATGGCGATGATGACCGGACAGCGATAGGCGATAGTTGGTGCAGGGCTTGAAAGGAGGGAGCACATGCTGGGCGGAGTTTTGGCGATTGCGGCTGCGATTGGCTTGGTGGTCTTGCTGTTGGAAGCAATTCGCTACCGCCGCTGGGGATCCGTTCGCCGTTGGCAACCGGCGGTGGGGCTGGGCTTGGTGGCGTTGGCGGCGCTGGGGTGCTGGCTGGGTCAGTTGCCGGAGCCGATCCCCCTGGCCCTGTTGTTGGGGGGCCTGGTGGGGGTGGGGTTGCTGGGGTTGAGTGGCTGCGGTCGGGCTGGACAGGGGCTGGTGGTGCTGTTGCTCAGTTTGGCGGCCTGGCAAAGTCTGGCTGTCGGCTCCCCCGGTCGCATCAGCGTTGCGGAGCAACATGGAATGCTGTTTCTGTGGGGCTGCGGCCTGGGGATGGGCTTGGTGGGGATCCCTTTGCTGGGGGTCTTGGCCGAAACAGAAGCCCTGTCCTTGCTGATGGCGCTGGGCCAGGGGTGGAGCGGCATTGCCGCCTTAACCTGGGGATCCCGCCTGTTCGCGCTAGCGGGGCAGAGCCCTTTGGAAATGGGATCCCAGCCGGATCTCCCTTGGCAGGTGCTGTTGCCGGTGGGGCTGGCCGCCCTCAGCTTGGTGGCAGGCACTGTGCCCCTCTTGACCGCCGCAGAAGACTCCCCCAGGCTGCTGTCGGCAGTGGGGCATGGGGTGGGGTGGCTGGTGGCGCTGGCGCTGGCCTTGGCCTTGACCCGCAACGGCCTATACCAGGATCCCTTTTGGGCCTTGCTCTACGGGGCAGGGGTGCTGCTCTCGTGGGCCTTGCTTGCCTTGGAAAACCAGACGGGACAGGGGATCCCCGCGCCGGCAGGGGAACCTGCTGGCGTCAGCGGGCCGGAGGCTTCAGCCAGTCGCGTCAGCGTTGCAGAGCAACAAGGACGGCTGCTCTGGCGGGCCTGTGTGGGCCTAACGCTGGTGGGCGGAGGAGCGCTGCTGGCGCTGCGATTGGGGGGATCCTACGGGGCGGCGCTCTTGGGGCTGGGGTGTCTGGCTTTTCCCAGCCGCTGGGGGGCGATGGCAGCCCTCTTCTTGTCGGCCCGCCCTCTGCTGCAAAACCTGTTGCACCAGTTCAACCTGCAGGTTGCCGGGATCGACCTCACCCAACCCTATGTGTCGGCGGCGCTGTACCTGGGAATGGCGGCCATGGCGCTGGCGGCGCTCCTGCACTGGCTGTATGGGCCAGACAAACCCCTGCAGACGGGGATCGCTCTGACGCTGGCCAGCCTGGCTCTGCCGGTGGGGGTGGGCTACTTCATTCACGCTCAGCCGCAAGCGGCCTTCCTGTTGGGAGCCTTGACCACCGCCTTGATCCTGGCGGCGCTGCAGCCCATCCTCCTGCAGCAGGAGGGAAGAGGGGCGGAATCTCTGGGGATCCGAGGTTTGGGCCTGGCTGTGCTTGCCATTCTGGGATCCAACCTCAGCCGCGATTGGACGGTAACCGGCTTCCATGCCACCCGCCTGGAACGGGCGCTGGTGCTGGCCGGGGTGGTCGGGATCCTGGCGTTGATTCTCCTGCTCTGGCAAGGCTGGAGCCTGTGGCAATCCAGGAGAATGCGCGCCCCTGCCCGCTGTTCGCGTTAGCGGTGCGGAGCACTCTGGTTGTGCGGAGATGAAACCCGTTCCCTTGGGCACCCTCGGCACCTGGCAGGGGATCCTCGGCCCGGAACAAACCGCTGCAGCCCTGGGCAACCCCGGTGTGAAGGTGATCGGATCCCCAGCTCTGTTGACGTTGATCGAGCGGTGCAGCCACACCACCTTGCAGCCCTTCTACGAGCCGGAGGAAGCGGCGGTCGGGATCCGCTTTGCCTTGGAACATCGGTCGGCAGCGGTGGCGGGGGATCCCTTGCAGGTTCGGGTCGAAGTCGTGGCCGTGGAGGGAAGACGCATTCGGTTTCAGGTCGAGATTACCCAACAGGAGCGGCTGGTGATGCAGGGATCCTACACCTGCCTGGTGGTCGATTTGCCCCGTTTTCTGGCCCGCTATGGATTGACCGCGGAGGATCCCAGTCGGTGCTCAAGCTGTTCGCGTTAGCGGGACGGAGTCCTTTGGGATTGCTGCTGGCCGTCTTTGTGGGAACTCTCTTGTTCTGGCCTCAACAGCTCATTCTGCGCTACCGCAAACCCTGGCAGGGCCCCCTTGCCTGGATCTGGAAATGGCACGGCTGGGGAGGCTGGGCCGTGCGGGGCAGCCGCCGTGGCTGGGAATGGCGTTGGGGATCCCTGCGCCTTCGCGGCCGTTGGCCGGCGCAGCGGGGAGAACGTTGCTCCCCCAGAGATTGGCCCTACCTGTGGAAGCTGGGCAAGCAGCTCCACATCCAATCTTGGCAAGGAGGGGTGGAAATTGGCTTTGCCGATCCGGCTTTGACGGGGCAATGCTTGGGACTAATCGCCGCTCTACCCCCTCAGTTGGCCCAACACCTGCGCTTGACCTTCGCTCGCATCGGTTGGCACGGATGGGGATCCCTGGTGATCCGGTTGCGCGGCTGGCAGGTGCTGGGGCTGGCCTTGAAACTGGGGTGGCTCGCCCTATCGCGCCATCGGAAGGGATCCCCAGCAAAAATAGCCCATGGGACAGCTGGCGTCAGGAGCAAAGCGCTGGGGGGGGAACTGCAGCGCTGACGCGGTCAGGCCGGCTGCAGCGCCGGGCAGCAATTCAACAGAGGCATGACCTACCCGCCTCCCCCTTCGCCCTGGCCGTTGGTAGGGGTGGGGGCAGGTGCTGCAGGGATAATCGGCGGCACAATGTACTGGCGCAGGCAGCGTCGCTGCAGACAACTGCAAAACCAGATCCAAGCTTTGCAAGCTCCTGTTGTGGCGGCTCCTCGCGCTCTTCTGGCTCTTTCGGCTCCTCCTCCCGCCCTTCATCGGGGGGCAGCTCTTCTCGCCACTCTTCGGGCGGCTCCTCCCGTCGTTGCCAGACGAACTCAGAGGACAATCCCTTTCACGACAACAGAAGAGATCCCGGAGCTGTTCTGCTTAAGACCTAGGGAGTCGGTGTGGCAGAGGGGATGCGCAGCTCCACAGCCGTATCCAGGCGAGAGCGTGGGGGTGGGGCTTCTCCCTGAGCCAGTTCTAGGTACTGGGCCAGCGGGTGATGCTCCTTCCAGCGGGATCCCACCTCAGCAGCCATCTGGGTGACTTGGATTTGATAAAGCTGGGCCAGCTCGGCAGCATTGAGGTTGCTCCGCTCCACCTGATCGCGACTGGCCTCGGCCAGGATATCTACCACAAGGTTGCCTTGCTCATCAAACCGCCACAGTTCCAGGCGGCTGCGGGAACGCAGGCTCAACTCCGTTGGCGAAGCTGGTCGGGTGAGGACATCGACGCGGGCGATGACGATGGCTTCCAGGCCCAGGTAATCGAAAAATTGGCCCACCGCCTCCGGCTTGCGGCGATCCCACTCAAACAGTTCGTAGATGGGCCAGCCCACCTTCTGCAAAATGGGCTGAATGCGACGGTTGTCCAGAGGCACCACCTTCTCGCCGTTGGGGATCAAGCCCAGACGCACTGCCTCTATGGCCAGGCGCTGGCCCAACAGTTGGGTGTGCTCCAACCCTCCCACCCCCAAAATGCCAAGGCGACGACGGGGTTGAGGCCGAATGGGCACCTGCAAAACCACATCCACAGGGGTGGTCAGGCCCGCTTGCAGGAGGATCTCCTGCTCTGCCTTTTCATAGTCGGGGTGCCACACCGTCAACATCCGGCGCCCGGCTGGGGCATGGTCTAGCTCAAAAGCGCCCCGCTCATCGGTTTGAATCGGCTGATTGGGGTTCTCCATGCCCTCCAACTGCACCTGTGCCCCCGCCACAGGTTGTCCCACGCTGTTGCTCACCTGCCCCACCAGCCGTGCTGTTCCCTGGGGCTGCCCTTTGTCTTGAAAGGGAAACAACGGCGTCAACCGCGGAATGGGGGTGGCCGGAGCCTGAGCCAGCGCTCCTGAAGCCAGTGCCAGCCAGCCGCAGAGGGCCAGACTGCCTGTTCGCGAGAGCGTTGCGTAGCGATAGCTGATCCTGCGCCGGAGAGGATGGAAGAAGAGAAGAGGCATGGCGAAGGTTGCATCCGGTAATAGCAGTCGGTTCTATTCTGCTTTGCGCCACTGACGGGTGCTGCAGGGATCCTCACCCCGAAAAGGGGTTGTTGGCTTGCCATTGTTGGACAAACACCGGCACCATGTTGCGCACCTGCAGCCGAAACAGGCCCGCTGCCGCATCTTCAAACATCGGATCCCCGCCCACATCATCCCGCCCATAGGCTTCGTAGTAGCGAGCCCGATCCCCAGGCCGATCCCTCTGCAAGTCCACCACCACCACCACCCCGCGGCTGCGCAACTGGTTGGGGGTGAAGTTGGGAATTTCCACCGGCACCGTCGGGGCCACAAAGCGTAAGGCCGTATTCAGCAGAGAGTTGCCCTGGCGGTTGTAGTCCCGCGAGATCTGCATCTGGGTCAAGAGGATATAGCGCAATCCCAGGGCATCCCCGATGGCCTTCAGCTTGGCCAAGTCGGCGGTGTAGCGCTCATCCCGATCCAACAACGTTAGGCCCTGGGTGAGGGGCAGAAGCGGCTCAAACCGAGGATCCGGCCCCAAAGGCCCCTTCAAGAGGATCACCGGTCGCTGGGGCTGCAACTCCTTCAGGGCCATGCTGAGGTGGCGGGCCAGCTCATCCGAGTAAACGGGTTCATCGGGCAAAAGGCCAATGCCCTCCGGCTGGCGGGTCGGTTCCCCGGGCGGCAGACGAATATCCTGAGTGGAGACAAAGCCGGCCCGGACTTCCACCTGGGTGCTGGTCAGGGGAAAACCCGGCACCTCCACATCCACCAAATACAGGCCGGCCGGCAGTTCCGGCAGCACGTAAGTGCCGTCGGCAGCAATGCGAACAGTTTGCTGGGGTTGGGTTGGCGTGGCGGCCAAGTGCAAAACCCCCGTCTGAACAGGTTGGCCGGCAATATCCAGCACCCGCCCGGTCACCACACCGCGGTTGCCTGGAGAGGGGACTCCCCCGTTCAGGACCTCTGTCCCGCCGTCGCCAACTTGAGCCTGAATATCCTGCAAACGGCGCAAAGCTGGGATCCCTGCTGCCACCACCCACAGATCCCGCTCCCCCAGCATCACCAGACCCGTCGGCTGTCCCTGCAGCCGCAGCGAGGCCACCAATCGCCCCGTCTGTAAATCCACCAGCTGCAGGCGGTCGCTATCGCGGGAGGTCACGTAAGCCCAACGTCCATCCGGGGAAAGGGCCAGCCGCGTCGGTCGCCAATCCAGGCCAACCCGCTGCAGGGCCTCGCCGCTGCGGCTCAGATCCAGCACTGTTAGATCTTGGCTGCCGGAGTTGAGCACCACCAAGCGTTGCCGTTCCGCATCCAGGGCCATGGCTTCCGGAGTATGACCGCCCCGCCAACGGGCCAACAGCTCCCCATTGTCCGGGTTGACCACCAGCAAGCTGAGGGGATCCTCCCCGGCTAGACCCACAAACAGGGATCCCCGCTCCGCATCGTAGGCCAGCGCCAAAGGGGGGCCGGGCATCGGCAAATTGCGGGCTTGCGGCTGCTCTGAGGGGTCGCTTTGGCGTTTGTGCTCCGCACCGCTGCTGCGAAGGGGAGCAGCCATCACCGCCAAACTCTGGGCAGAAGGCATGGAGGCGAAAACCCGCCCTGTGACCCCATCCACGGCAATATCCAAAACTCCCGCCGGCAACCCATAAGCCTGAATCAGCTCCCCCGTCAGCAGATCGAGGGCCACCAGCCCAGGGGCATTGGGGCCAGAGGCGTAGACCACCTGCCGTGCCTCATCCACCCGCACCACACTGGGAGCAAACCCCACCGCCACCTGCCACAGGGGATCCCCGCTGGCCCCATCCAGCAGGGTCACGGCCTGCTCCTCCAACAGCCCAACCGCGACCCAGCCCCGATCCGGTACCCCATCGATGCGATCGGCAGAGCTGCGCAAGGGCAAAAGCCAATCCCCCTCTGTCCTCAGGCCGTTCCCGTCCGTCGAAAAGTTCTCCACCGCAGAGGAGGAGCCTGCTGCCGGCAAAGGGATCCCTTGCCCCAGCACGGGGGATCCCAGCCCCAGCACGCTGCTCAGCACAACCAGCCATTGCCACCGCATGACCTTCCTCACTCCACAGCCGCGCCTGCTTTGACTCAGGAGATCCTTGCCCAACCAGCATAGCCAACCCGACCGTCCCCTCGGTGCCGGAAAGCCCAAACCCATTTTTTGACAGGCTGCCCAGACGAACATAGAATGGATATTCGCTGGTTTTGTCAGGATCAACCATGAAGGTACGGCCTTCCGTCCGTCGGATCTGCGAAAAATGCCGGGTCATCCGCCGCCACGGTCGGGTGATGGTCATTTGTTCTTCCAACCCCAAGCACAAGCAGCGGCAGGGCTAGAGGGTCGATGGTGGGTGGGTTCAGCCTGCAACGGGAGACAGAGGCAAAGGCTTCCGACACAACCGAGCAAAACGTTGGCTAGACCTCTCGGTGAGCATGGATCCCAAGACCGGCATCTCTACAGCAACATTTCTCTGAATGAGGATCCCATCTCAGGCAGGCAACTCAATCCTTACTGGGCAAGTGTGTTCGAGTTGGTTTGATTTGAAAGGTACCCCTGACTATGGCACGGATTGCGGGAGTTGACATCCCCCGAGAAAAGCGAGTGGAGATTGCCCTCACCTACATTTACGGCATTGGGCTAACCCGCTCCCGCCAGATTTTGGCGAAGACCGGTATCAATCCGGATACTCGTACCCGCGACCTCACCGACGCTGAGGTGGCCGCCCTACGGACGGTGGTGGAGGGCGAATACCAGGTAGAAGGGGATCTGCGCCGCCAGGAGGCGATGAACATCAAGCGGCTGATCGACATCGGCACCTATCGAGGTCGTCGCCATCGCCTGGGTCTGCCCGTGCGTGGTCAGCGCACCCGCACCAACGCCCGCACCCGCAAGGGGGTCAGGAAAACGGTGGCCGGCAAGAAGAAAGCTCCTGCCAAGAAGTAGTCGCTCGGCTTTGCGCGGAAGGCAAAACTCTTCCACCATCCCGAATCCCAACCCCAAACAGTCGATTGCAAGGACACCTGGATCATGGCTCGGCAGCAACGGCGCGGACGTAAAGTCAAAAAGAACATCCCCAATGGGGTGGCCTACATTCAGTCCACCTTCAACAACACCATCGTCACCATCACGGATCCCAACGGCGATGTGGTGTCTTGGGCCTCGGCAGGTTCTACGGGCTTCAAAGGGGCCAAAAAGGGCACTCCCTTCGCCGCCCAAATGGCAGCAGAAAGTGCGGCGCGTCAAGCCATGGAGAACGGCATGCGCCAGATCGAAGTGATGGTGAGCGGGCCGGGAGCCGGTCGGGAAACCGCCATTCGCGCTCTACAGGCAACGGGCCTGGAAATTACTCTGATTCGAGATATTACCCCCATTCCCCACAACGGTTGCCGTCCTCCCAAGCGGCGGCGTGTCTGAAGGATCCCGCGTTGAGGGCTGGTCGAGCGTCTGTAGGGGGTTTTCTCCAGAGCTACGCCATGCCCCAGCGAAGGTCTGCCCAAGCGTGAGATGACCTCGAAGTTTCATCAGTTCTCCAAACGGATATCGAGCCAGACGGACGGGGCCACTATGATGATTCAAACCAGCCGAACCCTCCCCCACTCTCTCGGCAGCAAAGCGAGCTCAAGCGCTGTTGCTTACCAGACCGAGTGTGTTGAATCTCATCGGGATGATAACGGCGTTCACTACGGCAAATTTGCTCTGGGGCCACTGGAGCGCGGCCAAGGGATCACGGTGGGCAACGCTTTGCGGCGGGTGTTGCTCTCCAATCTAGAAGGGACGGCGGTGACCGCTGTACGCATTGCCGGGGTGAGCCACGAGTTTTCCACGGTGCCGGGGGTGCGGGAAGACGTGATGGAGATCCTTCTGAACATGAAGGAGTTGGTGCTGCGCTCCACCGCTCCCGATACTCAGGTGGGCCGTTTGGTGGCTCAGGGGCCAGGGGAAGTCACCGCCGAGAAGCTGCAATTGCCCAGCGACGTGGAGGTGATCAACCCCCGTCACCACATTGCCACCCTGGCGGAAGGGGCAATTTTGGAAATGGAGTTCATGATTGGCCGAGGACATGGCTACCGCGCCGTCGATTACTCTGACAGCAAGGCGATGGCAATCGATTTTCTGCAGATCGACTCTGTCTTCATGCCGGTGCGCAAGGTGAACTACGCCGTGGAAGCAGCCCGGGTCGGCCAATCTTTGGAAAAAGATCGGCTAATATTGGAAGTCTGGACCAACGGCAGCCTCACCCCGCAAGAGGCCCTCAGCCAAGCCGCCCGCATTTTGGTGGGCTTGTTCTCGCCGCTGCAGGAGGTCAGCTTCGATACCCCTGTGCCGCCCCAGCCAGCCGAGGACAACCAGAAAAACCAGATCCCCATCGAGGAGCTGCAGCTATCGGTGCGGGCCTACAACTGCCTGAAGCGAGCTCAGATCAACACGGTGGCCGATCTGCTGGTCTACACCGAGGAAGATCTGCTGGAGATCAAAAACTTTGGCCAGAAATCTGCCGAAGAGGTGGTGCAGGCCTTGAAAAACCGCTTTGGTCTGACGCTGCCCCGCACCCGCGAAAAGGGCAAGGCGTAGGGTTCAGGTTCCGTCCAAAGTATCGGCACCGCCGGCACGACCGCGTCAAAACCCAAGGATCCCCGAAGACTGTAGGACAAAAGGCAGAGGTTACCATGCGCCACCGCCGTCGTACCCCCCACCTCAACAAGCCCGCCGACCAGCGCAAGGCCCTGATGCGGGCGCTGACCACGGCTCTCCTGCGGGAAGGGCGGATCACCACCACCAAAGCCCGCGCCAAAGCCATTCGGGCCACCACTGAGAAGATGATTACCCTGGCCAAAGAGGGATCCCTGGCGGCGCGGCGACAGGCGCTGGCCTACATCTACGACAAGGAGCTGGTGCGCTCCCTGTTTGAGCAGGCTCCTGAGCGCTACCGGGATCGGCCCGGTGGCTATACCCGCATCTTGCGCACCGTGCATCGGCGGGGGGATGGAGCAGAAATGGCGGTCATCGAGCTGGTGTAGCGGAAAGGGATCCATGCCGTACCGTCGCATTGCCCTGAGAATTCAGTACCTCGGCAGCAGGTTCTATGGCTGGCAGCGCCAGGCAGCCCGCCGTACCGTGCAAGGGGTGCTGGAGGAGGCGATTGCGTCGCGGGCGGGGCATCCGGTAACCCTCTATGGGGCCGGTCGCACCGATACGGGGGTTCATGCTGCAGGCCAGGTGGCCCACTTCGACACCACCTCCGGCATCCCTGCGGCGGAGTGGTCGAGGGTGCTGAACGACTGTCTGCCGGAAGATGTGGTAGTGCTGGCTTCTGCTCAAGTGCCTGACTCCTGGCACGCCCGCTTTTCGGCTCGCTGGCGCCGTTACCGCTACCTGATCCTGAACCGGGAGCGACCGGATGTGTTCTGGCGCCTCTTTAGCTGGCAAGTGCGTTGGCCTCTGCAGGTGGAGCCGATGGCGGAAGCCCTGAATTCCCTGCTGGGGGAGCACAGCTTGGAAGCCTTCCGGCGGCGGGGATCGGATCGGCCCCACTCGCGGGTACAGGTGCAGGAGGTGCTCTGCCAGCGGCTGGGGGACTTGATCAGCATTGAGGTGCAGGCCAGCGGCTTCCTCTACCGGATGATGCGGCTCTTGGTGGGATCCCTAGAGGTGGTGGGCCGGGGCCAGCTCAGCCCGGCACAGTTTGTCCACCTGTGGCAACACAACGACTGGAGCCAGATGCGCACCCGCTACAGCGCTCCTCCGCAAGGGCTGTGCCTGACGGATGTGGGCTATGCTGCGGATCCCTTCGGTCAACAGTTCGCCCACTCGCTGCCCTTTTGGGCCTTGCCCACAGAGCCTCCCTCCGCCCTCCGGTCGCCGGCTGCGTTGGCCCATTCCTGCGGTTGATCTGGGCGATCTCCAAGCTTGTCCTGATATGTTTCCTTGCCTGCCATGAACAAAACTCCCCTTCCCAACCCCGAAACTCTGGCGCCCCGCTGGTATCTGGTGGATGCTGCTAATCAGCGCCTGGGCCGCTTGGCCGCCGCTGTGGCCACCCTCTTGCGGGGTAAGCACAAACCGGACTTCACCCCTCACCTGGATACGGGGGACTATGTAATTGTGATCAACGCTGAGAAAGTGGTGGTCACCGGCAAAAAGCGCACCCAAAAGCTCTACCGCCGCCACTCCGGCCGTCCTGGCGGCATGAAAGTAGAAACCTTTGCCCAACTGCAGGCGCGCCTGCCGGAGCGGGTGGTGGAAAAAGCGGTCAAGGGAATGTTGCCCCACACCCGTTTGGGCCGGCGGCAATTCACCAAGTTGAAAGTTTATGTCGGGCCGAGCCACCCTCATGAGGCCCAGCAGCCCCAAGTTTATCCGCTCAACACGATCCCAGGAGCCAAAGCATGACTCAAGCGAGCAGCCAACGAGCCGTTTATTGGGGAACGGGACGCCGCAAAACCGCCGTTGCCCGCGTGCGTTTGGTGCCCGGCACGGGCAAAATCATCATCAACGACAGGCCGGGAGACCAGTATCTGCAGTATCAAGAAGCCCTGCTGGCCAGTGTGAAGGGGCCGCTGGAGATCCTTGGTCTGGAAAACTCCTACGATATTCTGGTGCGAGCCCATGGCGGCGGCGTTCACGGCCAGGCGGATGCGATCAAGCTGGGGGTGGCGCGCGCCCTCTGCGAGGTGGATCCGGCCAATCGCGGCCCTTTGAAAGTAGAGGGTTATCTGAAACGGGATCCGCGCGCCGTGGAGCGGAAGAAATACGGCCTGCGCAAGGCCCGCAAGGCTCCCCAGTACTCGAAGCGCTAGGGATCCCTGCCGTTGTTTTTAGAGGAAGATGTTGATAGACAAGGGTATAGAAACAGGCCCAGAGGAGGAAAGGGTTATGCCCAAGAAAGGATTGCACCCGCAGTGGTATCCAGAAGCCAAAGTCATCTGCAACGGCGAAGTGGTGATGACGGTGGGATCCACCAAGCCGGAGCTCAAGGTGGATGTTTGGTCGGGCAACCATCCCTTTTTCACCGGCAGCCAGAAGATCATCGACAGCGAAGGCCGGGTGGAGAAGTTCATGCGCAAATACGGCATGGGAGGTGGCAAAAAGGCCAAGTAGAGGTTCCCCCCTCCGGGTGTGGGCAACGCTTGGATCCCTGGGTATTGCGAATCTATGGCTTCTGCTCAACTGATCGACCAGCTTAAGAATGTTGAAGCCACCTTTCAGGAGCTGACGGTGCGTTTGGCGGATCCGGACGTGGCCACGGATCCCGCTGAGCTGCAGCGGATCGCCAAGGCCCGCTCCTCCCTAGAGGCCACCGTCGAGGCTTTTCACGACTGGCAAAAGCTGAACCGCGATCTGCAGCAGACGGAAGAGCTCTTGCGGGAATCGGCCTCCGACCCGGAGCTGGAGGCGATGGCAAGAGCAGAACTGGAGCAACTGCGTGCCCGCCAAGAGCAACTGGAGGAAAAACTCACTCTGCTGCTGCTGCCCCGGGATCCCAACGACGACAAGAACATCATGTTGGAGATTCGCGCCGGCACGGGGGGAGAGGAGGCCGCTTTGTGGGCGGCAGATCTGGCCCGTATGTACACCCGCTACGCCGAGAAGCTGGGCTGGTCGGTGCGTCTGGCCAGCCTCTCCGAAGGAGAGCTGGGGGGCTACAAAGAGGCGATCCTGGAGATTCAAGGGGATCAGGTGTACAGCAAGCTCAAGTTTGAAGCCGGCGTGCATCGGGTGCAGCGGGTGCCTGTTACAGAAGCGCAAGGGCGTGTCCACACCTCGACGGCAACGGTGGCGGTGATGCCGGAAGTGGATGAAGTGGAGGTGGTGATCGACCCGAAAGACATCGAAATCAAAACGGCACGCTCCGGGGGGGCAGGCGGCCAAAACGTCAACAAGGTGGAGACGGCAGTGGATCTCATTCACAAGCCGACCGGGATCCGGGTGTTTTGTACCGAGGAGCGTTCCCAGCTGCAGAACCGCCAGCGGGCCATGCAGATTTTGCGGGCCAAACTCTACGAGATGAAGCTGCAGGAGCAACAGGCCTCCATCAGCTCTGCTCGGCGCATGCAGGTGGGAACGGGATCCCGCTCGGAAAAAATTCGCACCTACAACTACAAGGACAACCGCGTTACCGACCACCGCCTTAACCAGAATTTCCCTCTGCAGCCCATCTTGGATGGGGAGCTGGACGACTTGATCCAAGCTTGTATTGGCCTTTACCAAAAAGAGCTGTTGGCGGAGCTATCCTAGGCCAAACTGAGTTACCGCCAGCGAATGGGATCCCTTCTCGAGGACCTTTCCTCTGCCGAGCTAGCGGTAGAATAAATACCCACGTCGAGTGCCTAAACCCCCATGCTGGCCGAATACCGCCAACACGCCGCTGCCCGCGAGGCCCAAGGGATCCCGCCGCTGCCCTTAAACGCTGCCCAGACCAGCCAGGTGTGCGAGCTCCTGAAGGCCCCGCCTGCTGGCGAAGAAGCCTTTTTGTTGCACCTCTTAACAGAGCGCGTCCCGCCGGGGGTCGATGAAGCCGCCTATGTGAAAGCGGGCTTTTTGGCCGCTGTGGCCAAGGAGGAGGTTGAATCCCCGTTGATCACTCCCCTGCGGGCGGTGGAGCTCTTGGGCACCATGCTGGGGGGCTACAACGTCCAGGTTTTGCTGGATCTGTTGCGGGATCCCCGGAGTGAGATTGCAGCGGCAGCAGCCCGCGCCCTCAGCCACACCCTGCTGGTTTTCGATGCCTTTCACGACGTGCTGGAGCTGAGCCAGTCCGGCAATGCCTATGCCCAACAGGTGATCGAGTCCTGGGCCAATGGCGAATGGTTTACCGCCAAAGACCCCCTGGCCGCAGCCATCACCGTGACGGTGTTCAAAGTTGCCGGCGAGATCAACACCGACGACCTTTCCCCCGCCGCCCACGCCACCACCCGCCCGGATATCCCCCTCCACGCCCAGGCCATGCTGGAGTCCCGCGCTCCGGGATCCCTGGCCGCCATTGCCGAGCTGAAGCGCCGTGGCCATCCGGTCGCCTTTGTGGGGGATGTGGTAGGCACGGGATCCTCCCGCAAATCCGCCCTCAACTCACTCCTCTGGCACATCGGCCACGACATTCCCCATGTGCCCAACAAGCGGGCTGGGGGGGTCATCCTGGGGGGCACCATTGCGCCCATCTTCTTCAACACCGCCGAAGATGCCGGGGCCTTGCCCATCCAGTGCGATGTCTCCCGCCTGGAAACCGGCATGGTGGTTACCATTTGCCCCTACGAAGGCGTGATCCGCTCTGAGGCCGGCCAGGTTCTCTCCACCTTTTCCCTGCGGCCCGTGACCCTCCCCGACGAAGTGCGGGCGGGGGGACGTATTCCCCTGTTGATTGGCCGTGCCCTCACCGACAAAACCCGCCAAGCCTTGGGTTTGCCTCCCTCGACCTTGTTTATCCGCCCCACTCCACCGGCAGACACCGGCAAAGGCTATACCCTAGCGCAAAAAATCGTGGGCAAAGCCTGTGGGCTGCCAGGCGTGCGCCCGGGCACCAGTTGTGAGCCCCTCATTACCACGGTGGGATCCCAGGACACCACCGGCCCCATGACCCGCGATGAGCTGAAGGAGCTGGCCTGTCTGGGCTTCAACGCCGACCTAGTGCTGCAGAGCTTCTGCCACACCGCCGCCTATCCCAAGCCGGTGGACATCCAGATCCACAAAGAGCTGCCCGACTTTTTCGCTTCCCGCGGGGGCGTTGTCCTGCGTCCCGGCGATGGCATTATCCACTCCTGGCTCAACCGCATGCTCCTGCCGGATACCGTCGGCACCGGGGGCGACTCCCACACCCGCTTCCCCTTGGGGATCTCCTTCCCGGCGGGATCCGGTCTGGTGGCCTTTGCCGCCGCCATGGGGGTGATGCCCTTGGACATGCCGGAATCGGTGCTGGTGCGCTTTAAGGGGGAACTGCAGCCGGGGATCACCCTGCGGGACATTGTCCATGCCATCCCCTACGTGGCCATTCAGAGGGGGCTGCTCACCGTTGAGAAAAAAGGCAAGAAAAACGTCTTTGCCGGGCGCATCATGGAGATCGAGGGCCTGCCGCATCTGAAGGTGGAGCAAGCTTTTGAGTTTACCGATGCCTCGGCAGAGCGCAACTGTGCCGGCTGTACCATCCAGCTGAGCCTCGAGACGGTCTCAGAATATCTGCGCTCCAACGTGGTGCTGCTGAAGAACATGATCGCCCGCGGCTATCAGGATGCGAGAACCTTGCTGCGGCGCATCGCCAAAATGGAAGCCTGGCTGGCCAGCCCCACCCTCCTGGAGGCGGATGCCGACGCTGAATACGCCGAAGTCATCGAAATCGACCTCAGCACCATCACCGAGCCAATTGTCTGTGCCCCCAACGATCCCGACAAGGTGATGACCCTGAGCGAAGTCCATGCCCAACACGCCGCCGGCAACCCCGATACGCCGATCAAGATTGACGAAGTTTTCATCGGCTCCTGCATGACCAACATCGGCCACTACCGCGCCGCCGCCAAAATCCTGGAAGGCCAAGGGCGGGCCAAGGTGCGCCAATTCTGGATCTGTCCGCCCACCCGCATGGATGAGGCACAACTGCGCTCGGAAGGCGTATACGGCATCTTTGCTGCCGCCGGGGCCAGAACGGAAATGCCGGGATGCAGCTTGTGTATGGGCAACCAAGCCCGCGTGGAAGACGGGGCCACCGTCATGTCCACCTCCACCCGCAACTTCAACAACCGCATGGGCAAAGACGCGCGGGTTTATCTGGGATCCGCCGAGCTGGCCGCCGCCTGCGCCCTTTTGGGCCGGATCCCCACCCCTGAGGAGTACCGAGAGATCGTCTCCACCAAGATCCAGCCCTTTGCCGGCGAGCTGTACCGCTACCTCAACTTCCACGAGATCCCTGGCTTTGAGGACGAAGGACGGGTCATCCCGCGGCAGCACGTGGAGGAGCTGTCCAGGAGCCGTTCTTGAGCGAGAATAGGGGCTAGCTGCCCTGATAGCATGGCAGGGATCGCCCCATTGCCCTGGAGAAAGCTCAATGGCCCTGAATCCAAAGAGGATCCGCCGCATCCACCGCACCCTTGCCCCCATCCTGGCCTTGCCTTTGGTGGTAACGGTGCTAACGGGATCCCTCTATCAAATTGCCCGCCTTAACGAAAACTTCGACTACTACTGGCTGATCCAAATCCACAAAGGGCAGTGGGGCCCCCTCGACCTGCAAGCGGTTTACCCCTTCTTAAACGGACTGGGGCTGCTGGTGATGGTGGCAACCGGCCTCAGTATGTGGTTACCAACAAAACCCCATCGCCGCCCCAAACATACGGAGTCCTAGAGGGTTTTGGATAGATAAACCTGTAGGGTAAATACCTAAGAAACATTCCAGAAAACCCTACATTTCCCGGAACGGATTTGACTACACTAGAAGCATAGAGGTTTTGCTTGCACCTCTAAAGTTGAGCCCCAAAAGCTAAGCTCCAAACTCGAAGTGGAAGTCAAAAAAAGCAAAACAGAGGAGGAGGATGCTCTATGGCTCTTGTCCGCTGGGATCCATTTCGTGAAATTGACGAAATTCAACGGGAAATGAACCGGATGTTCGACCGGTTGATCCCTCGCACCACCGAAGCTGACGGCTTCGCCTTCATGCCGGCAGTGGAGATGCACGATGATCCCGAAACCATTACCCTGAAGCTGGAGCTGCCCGGCTTGAACCCCAACGACTTGGATATCCAAGCGACAGCCGAAGCGGTCTCCATCACCGGGGAACGGCGATTTGAGAAGCGCTCTGAAGACAAAGGGGTAACCCGGACTGAATTCCGTTATGGGCGCTTCCAACGGGTGATCCCACTGCCGAACCGGATCAAACACGATCAGGTGAAAGCCGAATACAAAGATGGGATCCTCACCCTCACCTTGCCCAAGGCAGACTCTGAAAAAGCCCAAGTGGTTAAAGTGAGCGTTGTCTCCTGATGGGCGTAGCTGAAGCTGCTCTGAGGTTAGGCAATTTTCCATGAGGAAAAAAGATCCCATAGGGGTAGGCTCATCGCCTACCCTTTTTTAGTCCTTTTTTGCGTTTTGGTTTTTCAGCTTGCGCTCATTTCAAGCAGGAATAAATCGGGTTCGCTGCAGTGATCCCCAGCCTTCCCTAGCGAACTTAAACCGAACCCCATTTGACTTTTGCCCGCCGCTTTGGATAGGGTTTGAGTGCGCAACGGAGCCAAGGTTGAGAGCATGGCCAGCGTTACCTACGAACACGTTACCAAGCGCTACAGAGACACCACCGCCGTCCATGACCTGAACATCACCGTCGAAGACGGGGAATTTCTCGTCTTTGTCGGCCCCTCCGGCTGCGGCAAAACCACCTCCCTGCGCATGCTGGCCGGCTTGGAAGAAGTGAGCGCCGGCTCCATCTACATTGGCGATCGACGGGTGAACGATGTCCCCCCCAAGGATCGGGATATCGCCATGGTCTTCCAATCCTACGCCCTCTACCCCCACATGACCGTGGCCGAGAACATGGCCTTTGGCCTCAAGCTGCGCGGCCTGCCACGGGCGGAGATCGAAAGCCGGGTCAGAGGGGTGGCCAAGCGCCTTGGGATCGAACACCTGCTCAACCGCAAGCCCAAGGAACTTTCGGGTGGGCAACGGCAGCGGGTTGCCGTCGGGCGGGCCATTGTGCGCAATCCGGCGGTGTTTTTGATGGATGAGCCCCTCTCCAACTTGGATGCCAAGCTGCGGGTACAGGCGCGGGCCGAGATCAGCAAGTTGCACATGCAACTGGGCACCACCTTCATCTACGTCACCCACGACCAAGTGGAGGCCATGACCATGGGCAACCGCATCGCCGTCATGAAGGATGGCCGCCTGCAGCAGGTGGATACCCCCCACACCCTCTACACCCGCCCGGCCAACCTGTTTGTGGCCGGGTTCATCGGCAGCCCCGCCATGAATTTCTTCCAGGCCAAGCTGCGGGAGCAGGAGGGCACCCTCTGGATCGATACCGGCGCCTTCCGCGTGGCCATCCCGCCCCACCAGGCAGAGCCCTATTGGCAATACGTCGGCAAGTCGGTCATCTTCGGCATCCGCCCGGAAAACATCCACGATCCCCACTACCAACCCCCAGGGATCCAACCTGCCCCGGTGCGGGCTAAGGTCTCGGTAACGGAGCTGGTGGGCCATGAAGTAATCCTCTATCTCAGCACCAGCGACCGAGAAGGGATCCTGGCCGAGCAGGAGTTTATTGCCCGCGTGGATCCCCGTACCCAGCTGCGCGTCAACCAGTGGGCGGAAGTGATCTTCGACATGGATCGCTTCCACCTGTTCGATCCCGAAACCGAGCAGCGCCTAGGTTAAACCCTGGAATCGCTTTAGAATCCTAATCAGTCCTACAGAGGCAGGGATCCCTATGCCGGAGCAATCGACGTCCCGCTTGGTTCAGGCGCAGTTTGACGAATTTCCCTACCCGAATGTCCCGATTGAGCAGACGGTTACGGATAACTTCGCGCTTTTTGCCAACAGCCTCACCACCGCTTACTATCGCCGCAACCGCAAGGTGGTGAAACCGGAGGGCAAAGTAATGCTCAACGCCGGCTGTGGCTCCGGCTGGGAAACCCTTGTGCTGGCCACGGCCAATCCGGGTGCCACCTTCGTCGGGGTGGACATCTCGGCAGAATCCCTGAAAATGGCCCGGCAGCGCTTTGAGTTTCACCAGATTCCAGACGTGCGCTTCGAGGTGATGGACATCACCGACCTGAGGGCCTTGGGGGAGCAATTCGATTTCATCGCCTGCAACGACGTGCTCTACCTGCTGGACGATCCGGTGGCGGGGCTGAAAGGCATGCGCCAAGTCCTCAAACCGGACGGCATCATCCGCACCAATGTCCACAGCCTTTACCAGCGCCAGTTTATCTTCAACATGCAGGATGCCATGGAGCTGCTGGGGGTGATGGATGAGCCGGCTGCCAAAGCCGTTCCCATCTTGAGGGAAGTGATGGATGCCCTCCACGAGGGCAGCTTCGTCAAAAGCCACTGGCAGGGGGATGCCATCAAAACCACCAATGGGATCCTGGCCAACTTTCTGCTGCGCAGCGACAAAGGCTTTACCGTGCCTCAGGTTTTCCAGATGCTCCGCCAGGCCGGGCTGGAGTTCATCAGTATGGTCAATTGGCAGCAGTGGAAGCTGGAGCGGGTCCTCACCAAGCCCGTTCCCTACGCTCTGCGCCAAATCAAAAAGCTCAACCAAGAGGAGCTGCTGCACTTTATCGAGTTAATCTTTCCTAACCTGACCCGCCTGATCGACTTCTGGTGTGGCCACCCCACCGGAGCGACTTCTCCTCAACCCTTCAGCAGCGAGGAATGGAGAAATGGCTCGGTACACGCCCATCCCCTGCTGCTGAGGCTCAATGCCAAGGCTGCCTTTGAGAATGCCATCCGCGACAATGGCCCGGTCAACATCAACGGCTGGCCCGGCTCCGAGGGCAACATCACCATCGATCCCTTCTCGGTGCGCTGGTTGATCGATGTTTTTGGAGAAGAGCCTGTTCCTGTACAGGCCCTGGCGGCCAAGGCGGTAGATCTCATGGATTGGACCCCCGAAGAGGCCTTTAACCAAGTGGTGGCCAATCTCAAGTTCCTGGAAGAGCGGCTGGTGGTGCTGTTGGACTCTCCCCTGCGTTAACAGGACTTGCTCCCTCAGGAGCTGTCCCACCTAAGGCTGGGATCCGGATCCCTCTGAGTCTGCTTTTGAGTCTGCTTTGAGTACCCTGATTTGCTCGGCCCGAATGGCCGCTGGGATCGATCCTTCCGCATCGACGTTGACGGCGAACCGAACAGTGCCTTCCATTTCCACCGCATCGCCTGGGCGCAGATCCAGCCAACTGGCAGAACGGCCAAGGCGGGTCACTTGAACATCCTCAGCAGGAACCACCGAGACCCACGTGCCCGCGTAGCGCTCCAAGCTGGGGCTGACTTTTTCCAAGTTGACCCCAATCCAGCCCTCCTTGCGGTTGAGAAGTCGCACCGTCCCAGTTAGTTGGAAAGGCTGTGCTTCTTCCGCTAACTTGATTGGCTCGTAGAGAACCTCTGTATTTAAAGGCTGCAGCCGAGCCAACTCCACCCGCCACCCTTGAGCCTGGCGATAGAGGGTAACCTCCATAACCGAGCGCAGACGACCCTCCGGCAAAGGCTCGTAGAAGCCCAACTGGGAGCGAAAAGGGCGAAAACGGGGATCCTCCCGCTCCGGGTCTGTTAAAAATTGTTGCAGCTCCTCGGTGGTGAACTGGAAGCGCAAAGTCGGTACCACTGCTTCTGGCCTTAGGATCGAGTCCACCCGGAAAATGGCCGTATTGCCCACCTCTTGGATAGGGGTGAGGGTGAACTCCTCCGCCGAGGGCCATGATTGATCCAAGGCCCCCGGAGGGATCCCTTTCAGCAGCCGCGGGGTGAGCAAGGCTTCTGCCGTGGCAAAATCCCGAGCATTGGCCGCCTGGACGAACGCCTGCAGCGTTTCCTCCGCCGTTTTGGCCTGCCAGCAACCCCCCAGGGGCAGCAGAGCCAGCACCAAGAAAAACCACGCTCTCACATCCACACCCTCCCCAATCTCCCTGCAGGTAACAGTCCTAGGGGTTCTCGGTTGGAGATGCAGAATTTTCACCGGGATCCGCTGCTTCCGTCTCTTCTGGCTTTTCCGGCTGGGATCCCGAAGCAGCAGGTGGCTTATCCGGCTGCCACACTTCAATTCGCCAGCCGCGGTCTTGCTGGTAGAGGGTGATCTTGACGCGGGAGGTTACCGTCTCTCCCTCCAGGCGCATCCCCACCAACTGCGGGGCCAACTGCTGATAGGTGGGATCCGCCAGATCCGGCTGGGTCAAATACTTGCGCAACGTCAAGGGATCCAGCCCCAGGCGCTGGGCCGCATCCTCCAGCGAGTCGGTGCCCTCCACCCAGACATAGGCCGTCTTCCCGGTCACCTCTTGGTTGCGCACCTGCACGTTCTCCCCCACCGTGCCCCAAATCGAAGGCAGGGATCCCGGCCGGAGGGCATTGCTGAAGCGCTCCGTCAGGTAGCCGTCTGCCGTGCCCCAGTCTCCCTTCTCGGTGGCTGCGATAAACGTTTTCACCACCTGGTCAGGAGCTTGCACAGGAGCTGCCTGTGTGCAGGCGATTACACTGCCCAAGGTAAAGATGAGAGCATAGGTACTGATGTATCGCGACATGAGTGTAACCTCGCAAAATGCACTGCCTCAGGGCAAGTTCGACAGATGTTAGCTGAGAAGGCAAAGGCGAATTATACAGCTTGAGCTCTGAGATGCGGCTGAAGAGATACCCAACCTGCCAAAACCTGGCCAGACAACTCCACAGACAACGGGCAGACAAGGGATCCTCCAACTTTGCGCAGTGCTTCCTACACAATACTTAACCTAGACTTACCCAAGCTGACTCTCTAACGGGATCCTACAGGATGAAAACTATGATAGCATTTAGTGGTCCTCGGAAAGACTGTGGCTGCGGTTCCCTCATGTTGGTGAGAGTGGTGAGTTTATATGTTCAAAGATGATACTCATTCGGAATGATACTCATTCGGAATAGTTCCGGCACAGTTCTTATGTAATGAAGATTTCCCCAGACATAGGTTTTGGATCAAGAAAAATTTGAGCCTGCTCAGCAATGATTAAGGTGATTAGATGGCGAAGTCAAGAGCTCTTACCGGTACCTATTTTAGGTGGTCTAATCCTGTCCAGACTCTGAGTTAAATCTAGGTATAGAGAATGGTAGCTACATCTTTCGAAACAGGCTCAACCTGGAACACCCTTGGGATTAATCAAATTCGCATAGCGGCGACAGCTCCCACGTCCAAGGAAAGAAGAAATGCTTGGTCAGTAGCGCTTTACTACTGGAACCAAGGCTCTGACGTTGAACCAAATCATCTGCCTTGCTTATTAAATAGACTCCATTCGCTTTGGGTTCTAGGGGTCTCTTTCACTGTTATGGAAGAAGCAGTAAAGCTTCTGAACCAGCTAGAGCTAGACCCAGAGAAGTGGAGAGATATTCCCCCTCCCAACACAGAAGGTTACGAACTAGCATGGCGGATTGATTCTCCCTACTTTCAGCTAGAAGACGATTTTGGTCTGGCTCTTCCGTCTGTAGATCAGTACCTGTACTACCTAGCTCGTTGGATAGCTGAAAGGATAGCATTATACTACCAACCTCAGGCGATGCCCTTCTGGCGCATTGCCGCAGCCATTTACCCAAAGGATTTACAAGCCCAAGCAGTCGTAGGTCTTGGATTATCCAGAAGTTTGCAGGTCGAAGGTATACATTACCTGAGGCAAAATCAAGCCCAAGCAACCACAAAAGCCATTAGAAAGTGGACTGAGGCTTGCTTTCAAGTATCTGTGAGTTTCTTTCGAGGAAAAACGGATAATCCAAAGCTATCAAGTCAAAAGAACTCAATAGAAGTTATTGATGTGCCATATGAAAACCACATCATGAGTCTGGAAGGCAGTCTGGATTCGGTCGTTACCCATTGTCATTTGGCCCAAGGAAGATGGTTTGAGGCGGAGATTGACTTTGTCAAGTCTTACCTAAAACCGGGAATGACATTTATAGATGTGGGGGCAAACGTAGGTTCATACACTCTTGTTGCGGCTCAGGCAGTAGGTTCTGAAGGAAAGGTAGTTGCATTTGAGCCGACTCAGGCTTGTGTGGAAATACTGAAACACAATGCAAACATGAATCAGCTACCACAAGTTACAGTAATCCCTTGTGCGCTGGATAGTGAGTCAGGAAAGGCATACTTCCTAGAAAGTGATGATAGCGCGTGTAATCGAGTAGTAAAAAGTCTAGTTGGAATAACTCATCCTGTAAAAACCGTTCAAAAAGTTACACTAGACGAATGGTGGCGCTCTCTGGAATGCCCCTCAGTTGATATGATCAAGGTGGATGTTTTTACCGACTCCTTTGACGTTATACGAGGTGGCCGAGAACTCATAAAGAGTTGTAGCCCCATCATTCAAGTAGAGGCAAAAGGTGATTTAGGATCTGCATCACGAGAAGTTTCTTCTTACTTATCAGAGCTAGGATATACTTTCTTTGCATATAACCCCGCTTTGAATGAGTTATCAATGGCTCGCAAACAAGCTCGCAACCTCTCGACTGTAAACTTAGTGGCGGTGCCGGAAGCTCGCTACGTGAACCTTAAGAGAGAGGGTATCTTAGAAGAAGGCTCATTCCCCTCCAAAGAGCTTGATCCAAGCCTGTCTTCTTTACTTTGGGATCTGGTTGAGGAAAAGCAATGATCGTTGTTGATGGTGTTGCCCTACAGCCTAATTTAGAGACTCCACCCTCTATTACAAGTTTCTGGTGCAACGTCATAGGTGAGTGGGTAAGGCTTGGATATACTCGAGACTTTATAGTCTTAGTGAGAGAAAGCCAACGTATAGGTTTTCCAGGCGACACTGTTGTAGCCCTAATCCCTGATTACAGCTATGAGAATGCTGAGTCTGATCATATAGGTCTGCAAAGTGCCTGTGATCAAGTCAATGCATCCATTTTTATCTCAACTTTGTATACGTATCCCCTCAAAACCTCAAGCGTAGCTATGGTTTATAGTATGGACGAAGTCCAAGAGTTCTTACCAAGCTTAGCAGCACAGGAGAAACATAATACCATTTTGGCTGCATCGGCATTTATATGTCCTTCCAAGCGGGTGTCATCAGATTTAATGAGGAAATATCCAGGTATTTCTAGTGAAGATATTGGGGTTATCTACCCAGGTCTGCACAGTGACTTGATGCCATCGCCCCCTCTAAAGGTAAGAAAGTTTCGGGAAGAAAAAGACCTAACTCGTCCCTATATCATTTTTAGAGCGGGAACGGGGGAACGAAGAAAGATAGCTCTATTTGCTCTCTTGGATAGTGTAAGCGAATTAGTATCTGGACAAGTCCCTGAGCTTGTTTACCTATCAGTTGATGGAAGTAAAGTTGATGTGCCACTAGAATCTGTTATGGATTTATCCAAGCCAATTCGATCTCGAATCCATAACCTTAGGCTTTGTTCTGATGATTTACCACTGCTTTACACAGGAGCTGTTGGATTGTTTGAGATTGAACCTGAACTTGGAATGGGCAATTACACTTTCGAGGCAATGAGATGCGGTTGCCCGGTCATTATCTTGAGAGAATCTGAAGATCATCAATTAAGGCAGCCTACAGAAACTGACCCTTGGATTGAGATATCCATGCAGCCGCATGTCATATCGCAGACTATTGATCAGCTAAGAGATACAAGGTATAGAAATACCATAGTCTCACGAGGATTAGATTATACGAAAAGCATGACCTGGGAACAGGCCGCTAAGCGAATGTGGTCTTTCCTCAAATCAAAGGCAAAAAGTCTAAGATCCTAGAGCTTTGAAATGTAGATGTCGTAAAATGAAGTACCTTCTATCTCATCATGAGTTCTGAGAACGTGAGAGCATAAGTCATAAGAACGATAGACCTCATGGAGGATCGTGGCAAGCGCTAGCCGCTTTCTTGATGTCAGCTCTCCCAATCGCATAAAGTCTTTTGCATAAATAAAGTCTGTCCAAGATGCCTGAGTGCGCAAAGACGTAAGGCTCTTCGGAAATGACTTCATAAGTGGACAGGAAATCCCGGTTAAGCTATGAATTAGAAAGCCGCATTCTCTCAGAGCGATATCTATATCAGAGAACAACGGCTGGCCGATGTAGTGAGGGATAAATAGAACCTCAGTTTGAACTACTACAATGCTCTCCTCTAGGAGACGGCTAGCTCCGCGAATAATATTTAGCTCACTGCCTTGAGTATCCATAACAAGCCAGTCAGCGTCTGAGACTTCTTCCAAATCATCCAATCGAACAGTCTTTACTTTCTTCTCTGAGACAACTTGGTAAAGCTCAGCCAGATCGTGAAACTTTTCCAACAGATGATAATTGGGTCTAAACAGAGAGGATGTCATTCCGCTGTTGGTCAGGTAAAGGTTAGATTCAGAACCATCGCCAACCGCCATAGGAAGGTATAAGACGTTAGAACTGCCATCACCTTGTCGAATTCTCTCAATTAAGCGGTTGTAAGCCTCAGGATCAGGCTCGAATCCAATTAACTCTCCATAGTCCTTCCGAATGATTTCGGCATATATCTCAGGAGCTCCAATATCAGATGCCCCTACGGCAATTACTTTAATCCGAGGCATTGAGGTTCCCAAAACAGAGGCTATGGACAGCTCAGACATGGTTCCCCTCACTCTTTGTGGGCAATTACATTTAGGCTGATAAGTTCGTTGCAGTAGACAATTGTGCTTGCATCTCTAAACATGCCAAATTGGTCTACTTGAATGATAAAGCCAAAACCAACGGTCTTAAGCAGGTGAGTCAGGTTTTCAATGGTATAGCCGTATTTATGGAAGTCATACTGGTCAATTTGACCGCCGTAAATCATGCTAATAACATGTATCAATTCGTCGTACAAGAGATCATCTCTTAGTATAAGCTTGGACAGCGTCTTTAGATTAGGTACAGAAACAAATAACTTTCCTCCTTTCTTGAGGACTCGATACCACTCTGTTAAGGCCACACCTGCTTCTTGACAACTAAGATGCTCAAGAACATGAGAGGCATATATTTGATCTACGCTCTCGTTCTCAAACATACTGAGATCTATTGCGTTTGCAACATAGTCAACCTCAGGAGAGGGCGAAATATTAAGTATTTTCCAGTCAGGATGTGGTTCTTTACCACCGATGTGTAGATTAAGCATTCTCGTCGTCTGCTCCTACTAGCTAACTTACTTTCTGAGTTGAGCTAAGTTTGGGTGCTTGCGAAACTTGAACGGCAAGTCTGTAAACCTAATTCTAGCTTTTCTATCTTGGCAATACTGTTCCCACATTAGGATGTAAGCCTTCTCTAAGAAAGCTGTAAAAGTTTTGCCGTTAAGAAGTGGTGATTGCGAGAGTCGCTCCCGCATGGTTCTCCTTATCCAGACCAAAAGATCTATGTCTTCAGACAGCCTTGAGGCAATGCGAATGTAGTCTTGCTCCGTCTGTGCGATTAATTCCGGCAAGTCCACTGTTCTCAAGATAGATACTCCAACTCTGGAAACATGTGCTAGACCTTCCAGAGTGATTACCGGAACTCCCATCCATAATGTTTCGCAGGTTGTCGTTGTTCCGTTGTAAGGGAAGGGATCCAGAGCAATATCCACTTCTCCATAGGCTGCGTAATGCTCGGCAAAGCCCTGTCTATCATATTCTAGCTTGACTCTCTCGTCTGGAATGCCGTGTCTTCCAATTCTTTCCAAAAAGAGT
Organism: Synechococcus sp. W55.1; assembly: GCF_047461655.1. Classification (NCBI taxonomy): domain Bacteria; kingdom Bacillati; phylum Cyanobacteriota; class Cyanophyceae; order Synechococcales; family Synechococcaceae; genus Synechococcus; species Synechococcus sp. W55.1. The sequence continues at coordinate 17,786 of NZ_JANSHN010000020.1, read as the reverse complement.
TTACGGGTGCTTTCATCTCTATATCGCTGATTTTTCAGGCGCAGAACTGAATGGGGCACTGCCTTCAATACATCTGCCCATAACTTAATGACTCTGGGAGTGATCTTGGAAGGGTTGTTGCAGCATCCAAACGTGATAAAGCCGTTTCTAACCACAGGAGGATCCACAATCTCCGGTGCCTCACGAGAGGGCTTGTAACAAAGAAAGCTATGAGGCATCCTTATCAACTTCTCTGTGTGCAGACTATCGGTTACATCATAAGGATCGGCAAAACTATCTGTTATCCTGTAGTCCACGACGGTCATACCTGTGGTGTCGGGGTAGCCAAGGTACGTAACTTGTACAGGGGCCGGACGCAAAGCCATTAAGTGTACTCTTGTGCCGCCGGTATGGCCACTTAGATCCACTAGAATATCAATCTGATCTTCTCTGATTAACTTTGCAGCTTTCTCGTCACTTAGCTTGTGAATATCTCGCCATCCCGTTGACCATTTGGAGAGCTGCTCAGTTACTGTGTCAGGTTGATCAACATTTGAGTAGCAGTAGATTTGGAATTTTTCCTGGTTGTGGCAATCGTAGATTGAGCTCATGAAAAAATGTACCGAGTGCAATCGAAAATCACCCGATAGATAGCCAATCTTGAGGGGACGCTGGGTAGTTCGCGAGTTTGCATAAGGTCTCCAGTGGCTTTGATACTGGCTTTGGTAGGAAATACCCCACTTTTGATGCTCTATAAATGTTTCCACAGGGTCAAACTTCTCAGAATAATGTGAAACCATTAGGATATTCGACATTGCACCTGCGAAGCCAGGAGCAACTTCCAGGGCCTTCCTGTAGTTCTCTAGAGCTTCGTCCAGTCTGCATTGCTCTAGATAAGCACCACCCAAACTCTGATATGCAGCAGCAAAGTTTGGCTTCCTCTCGATAGCTAGCAAATAACTATCTATCGCGTCTTGAGTCCGGGATTGCTTGCTAAGGGTTAAGCCCTTGTAAAAATAGGCATCGGCTAGCTCAGGCTTAAGTCTTATCGCTTCCTGGAAGTGCTCCAGAGCATCATCGTACTTTTTCTGCTCGAAGAGTCTGACTCCGATATTGCAATAGACTTCTGCAAGGTCCGGCGAAAGCTCTGCAGCTCTGTGAAAAGCGAACTCTGCTTCCTCTCTATTTTGCAGTAGTCGATGAGCAAGACCCAAGTTGTTATATGCTCGAGCAGATGTTGGATCTAAGCCGATCGCTCGCTCAAAACATCTAACTGCCTTGTCGGCTATGGCCAAGTCTAAGTAGCAGCATCCTAAGCTGTGCCAGTAATCTGATTCTTCTGGGTTGATCTCAATAGCAAGGCATATATGATATCTGGCTAGATCTAGCCGCTTTTCTGCCCTGTAGAGAATACCTAGGTTGTGATGAGCTTCAGCGTATTCCGAATCTAGAGAAATAGCAATCTGAAAGCAGTCTCTTGCAGCTTGAATAATTTGGCATTGACTTTCAAGATCTTTTTTACCTCCCAAGCTTAGTTCCTGTGCAGCTATCTCTGTTGCAGTTTGGTGTCGTATCTTTCGGCTTAGTGCCGCCCCCAAGTTATTGTAGGCTTTCGCATAGGTTGGATTGATTGCTATAGCTTTTTTGTAGTGCGCTATTTCCTTATCTTCTTGACCAATTTCGCCATAGATTTTCCCAAGATTTAGATGAATAACAGCAGAAGACTTGATCATCAAGGCTTTCTCTAGGGCAACAATCGCATCTTCATACTGCATCGACTCTGCCAGCAATAAACCTAGCTTAAGCTGTAAATCAGCACTAGCCGGAAATTGCGGTTCTGCTTGTCTCGCGTGTTGAATTGCCTCTTCTTTGTTTCCAGCTAAAGAGAGGGCATCAATCAACTGAAGATGAGCCTCAACGTAATCCGACTTGTCCTTTACTGCTTTTTTTAGGATGCTGATGGCACTATTGACCTGACCTAACTTCAGCAAGACTTGCCCAAGAAAATAAGCTGCCTCATACTCTTGAGGGTTCAACTCTAAAACTTTTAGAAAGGCTTTCTGGGCTTCTTCCCACTGCTCGAGTTGAATTAGAGCCAGACCTAAGTTAAAGTTTGCGTTGAGACTTTCTGGATCTATTTGGGTAGCTTGTCGGTAGCATTCTAGGGCCTTTTCTAGCTGATCTAGCTTCTCGTAGACTGCACCTAAGTTGACATACAACGATGCCGACCTTTGACCAAGACCTATACACCGTTCTAAGTATTCTACAGATTTGACATACTGTTGTTGTTGGTAGGCCAGTATACCCAAATACTGAGTAGCATCAAGATGGTTGGGTTCTAGCTTTAAGATTTCTAGGTAGCATTCCTCGGCCTGATCCCACTCGCCCGACTGATGATGGCCAAATGCTTGCTTAAGGAGCTTTTGAATTTCGGTTCCCATATCCCTGAGTCTTAACTTAGACAATTCTATCAAACGAATAGTGCTTCACCTGCCTTTGGTAGGCTTAACAGCCTAGAAAAGTGGGTAGGCACTTAAGACCCACCCACCTTTTCCATCTGAACGCCTGCCGCCTAAAAGTCAACAGACCCAGCCCTAAAGCCAGATAGAGTGTATGGACTACCGCGGGATGGTGAAGGTGATGTCCAGACGTGGGCCGCGAGCGGTGGTAATCGGCAGAGCGCCTGTTCCAGCAGCCGGCTCTCTGTCGAACTCGGCGCGGCAGACCCCGCTGGTCCCCTGGCTGACTTCAAAGCCAGGATTGGGGGGAGAAAGACGTTCGAAGGGAGAGACGGTGGTGGTGGCAGAAGCCGTGACGGAGCCAGTGACCGTGACCGTCTCGGAGCGGGTTTCGGAGCCGACAACCGTACCGGTGACAGCAGCCGACACCGTTGCCGAGGCTACAGAGGTCGCACCAAAGCCCCCTGTGAGGGAACCGGTAAAGAAGATCGAGGCAATCCCAATGCCAGTGAAGATGAAAGTTTGACCTAATGTAATTGCACTAGCAGTACCCGAGATGGTGAGTGTTACCGCGCCCGTGACGGTCTGAGAAACCGTCGCGCTTACCACGCCCGTGATGGCAAAGGTCTGCGTTGCCGTCACATTGAAGCGCTGCGTCGCCGTCACAATGCCCGTGGTGGTCACCGACGTCGTCCCCGTGGTAACCAAAAATACCGGGGTCGCCTGGTTGTTCCACACTTCCCGCGCACACTGCAGCCGCACCTGGTAGAAGCGCGGGCCTGGCGCCGACACCGACCGCTGCACCCCAGGCCGCACATCCGCCGTGCGCGGCCCCGCCGACACATCCCCACCCAACACGTTGCCGTTGATGCTCAGAGCCACAAAGGTGGGCGTGGAAGCCGGCGCAAAGAAGTCGCTGGACACCACGTTGTTGGGCGCACCCAAGGTCACTTCCTGGAACACCACGTTGTTGGACGGCAGGTTGTGCGGTGTCGGATCCAGGAAGAAGAAGCCCCGTCCCCTGTCGCCAAAATCACCAAACACTGCCGAGTCGTTGGAGGGCAACTGCACCAGCGTCAACTGGGCTGCCTGCACCACCGCATTGCCCGGAATGCTGGCCGGAATCGGGAAGGACAGCACCGCCCGATAGTCGCTGTAAACCCCCACCGGCAGGTTCTCAGCCGCACCTGCGCGGCGAATGCCATAACCTACCGGAATAACAACTGGGCTGGAGAAAATCTGTCCACCTGGCGTGATGGCGGCCAGTTGCGTCGGCAGCAGGCTGATGGGACCCTCCGGAGCTGCCACAGCACCGGTGGTGAAGGTGGCCACAAAGTCTTCCGGCAGACTGCGCCCAGAAGCAAACAAGTCCGGCACTGCCCGCGAGATGACAACCCGGTACACGGCATCGTTGGTGAGCGGCGTGCGGAAGGTGATGGTGACCTGAGTGCGGTCGGCATTGAAGGCCAAGTCGCGAGCCGGCACAACTCCCGCTTGCGGCGCCACCGAGGTGATGCTCAAGGCCTGAGTGAAGGGAGCCTCGCGCACCGGCTCGCTGAAGCGAATAACAATGCTGGTGGTGATAGAAACGTTGGTGGTGCCATCCGCCGGGGTAATGGCGATAACCCGTCCCACCGGGGTTGGAGTTGGTGGCGGCGGAGCCGGGGGAGCCGGGGGAGCCGGTGGGGGTGGTGGGGGCGGCGGCGGTACGGGTGTGACGGTGCCGGTGCTGCTTTCACCGCAGCCGGTGAGCAGCAGGGGCAGCAGCACCACTGTGGAAGCCAGAGACAGAGACCCGAGTGACTTCAGCAGCCACTTGTGCATTGTTCCGTTCATTGTTCTCCTCTTAACCAAAAAAGTAGGGTTCGGCTGAACACTTCCCTTAACTTACCCGATCAACTCGCCCAGGGCAAGCCAGGCCGTAGGAAAGAGCCAATCGAGGGAAGACGCACACGCGCTTGGATAAGCGGCTCGTCCGTTTACTCTGCTTATCATACAAGTCAATCAGCTCGCTTTGGCAAGTACTGCCGATTTTTTCTGGACAAGATCAAAGGTGACGTGGGTCACAGACACCGGGCAGGGTCCCGGGAAGGAGTCGGGTGGCGGCTTCTGGGAGCAAAGCAGGTGGAGCCACCGGAAGAGCAGTCAGAATCCTTGCCCGGCATGGCTTTTGCGGATCCACCTGGAAAAAACCGGAAGATTTGCCTATTTCCTCACAAAAGGATGCTTGATCCGGGGCAGAAGGGTGGCAGGATGAGGAGTGGATGTTTTTTCTGGAGACACACCCAGGATGGCTACCTACAAGGTCACTCTGATCAACGAGGAGCAAGGCTTAAACGTCACCATCGATGTGCCGGACGATGAGTACATTTTGGACGTGGCGGAAGAGCAAGGGATCGAGCTGCCCTATTCCTGCCGCGCCGGTGCCTGTTCGACCTGTGCCGGCAAGCTGGTGAGCGGCACGGTGGATCAAAGCGATCAGTCCTTCCTGGATGATGATCAGATCGAGCAGGGCTATGTGCTGACCTGTGTGGCTTACCCTACTTCCGACTGCACCATCATCACCCACCAAGAAGAAGCCCTTTACTGATCGAGCTTGAATTTCCGTCCTCAACCCCAGCCCCTCTTCCAAAGAGAGAGGGGTTTTTGTTTTGGGTGGCCCAAGGGGGTGTTCGAGCGCTCCGCGCTGCTGAGGCCCTCACCCAGAGGGAGAGGAGAATTGGCAGTGGTAGGATTTCCTTATTCTGTAGTGCTTCAGCAACCATGACCCCTGAGCAAGAGCAGTGGCTGATTCAAGCCATCCAGGAGCTACAAGCCTCCCAGAGAGAATTGCAAGCCTCCCAAAGAGAATTGCAGGCCGCTCAGCAGGAGCTGCGCCTTGTCCAACAAAACCAGCAGGTTTTGATTCAAGAGCTGCGGGAAGGACAGGCGATGCTGGCCCAGTTTTTTCGCGAGTCAATGGATCGGTTTGATGAGCGCACCCGGGCTATTGAACGGCGCAC